>JBFIFO010000052.1:0-23081 GCA_041602815.1 Alphaproteobacteria bacterium
CTTCCAGGTGAGGATCTCGAAGGTCTCGTCCAGCGTGCCGAGGCCGCCCGGCAGGATCACGAAGGCGTCCGACAGCTCGGCCATCTTCTCCTTGCGCTCGTGCATGTTCTCGGTGACGATCAGCCGGCTGACGCCGGAATGGCCGACCTCGACCTGGTCGAGGAAGCGCGGGATGATGCCGACGACCTCGCCGCCGCCGTCGAGCACCGCGTCGGCGACCAGCCCCATCAGGCCGATGCGCCCGCCGCCGTAGACCAGGCGCACGCCTTCGCGCGCCATGATCGCGCCGAGGCGGATCGCGGCCTCATGGTGGCTCTCGCGCCCGCGCCCGGACGAGCCGCAATAGACGCACAGCGATCGGATCTGCGTGGTCGGTGTCATCTGGATCTTTCCCTCCGCCTGAGGCATGGCACGGCGCACCGCCGGGGACAACCGGAAATCACTTGGGATTGCCCCCTTTACGACCGGTTGCGTTGCGCGTACACCAAGATTTGACTGCACGTCGGAATATTCTTCCGCTATCGCTGTATGCCATCACGATAACGTGCCATTCGGCCAGTGTTCAGGACAATATGAGGGAAAGATGATGAAGAATCGGTTTGCATTTGCAGGCATTGCCGCCGGACTTGCCATCGCGCTCGCGGCGGGCGGGGTCCTTGCCCCGTCGACCGCGGCGACTCCCGGCGACACCGTCAAGTTGCGCCAGGAGACGATGAAGAAGCTCGGCGGCCACATGAAGGCGATCAAGACCTTCCTCGAGACCGGCGAGGGCTCGGCCGACGACATCGCCAAGCGCGCCGCGGAGATCAACGACATCGCGGGCAAGATCCCGTCGCTGTTCCCGGAGGGGACCGGCATGGACGAGGTCAAGGACCCGAAGACCGGCGCCAAGCCGGAAATCTGGCTCGAATGGGAGAAGTTCACCGCAGCCGCCAAGGGCCTCGGCGAGCGCAGCACCGCGCTGAAGACCGCGGCCTCCAACGGCGGCAACCAGGCCATCGCCGCCGCCTTCGAGGAGATGGGCCAGAACGGCTGCGGGACGTGCCACAAGCCGTACCGGATCAAGCTCGAAAAGTAACGCATGCCCCGGCATGCCCCGATCGCCTGGGCGGCCCCGCTGTTGTGGGCCGCCCTCGCATCCGGGTCGCTGGCCCAGGCTGATCCGGACGCCGCGGCGCGGGGCCAGTACGTCTTCCATGCGGCCGGCTGTTACGGCTGCCACACCGACGTCAAGGGCAAGGGGCCGGCGCTCGCCGGCGGGCGCGCGCTGGACACCCCGTACGGCACCTTCTTTGGCCCCAACATCACGCCGGACCCCGCGCACGGCATTGGCGGCTGGACGCTCGCGGACCTGACGCGCGCGCTGCGCACCGGCGTCGCGCCGGACGGGCGCTCCTACTACCCGGCGTTCCCGTACACCTCGTTCACCGGCATGACGGACGGCGACATCGCCGATCTGTGGGCCTATCTGCGCACGGTGGCGCCGGTGGCGCGGGCCAACACGGCGCATCGGCTGAAGGTCCCGTTCGGCTGGCGCTGGCTGAACGGGGTATGGAAGACGCTGTATTTCGCCCCCGCACCGTTCGACCCGGGGCCGCCGCCGGACGACGTCGCCGACCCCGACGCATGGCGGCGCGGCGCCTACCTCGTCACCGTGCTCGGCCATTGCGGCGAGTGCCATTCGCCGCGCGGGGCGCTCGGCGCGATGCGCCGCGACTACCTCCTGGCCGGCAACCCCGCCGGGCCGGAGGGCAAGCCGGTGCCCAACATCACGCCGCACAAGGCGCGCGGCATCGGCAGCTGGTCGGCCGGCGACATCACCACCTACCTCTCGATCGGCATGGACCCGGACGGCGACTTCGCCGGCGGCGCCATGGCCGAGGTGATCGAGCACACGACCGGCAAGCTGACGAAGGAGGACCGTGCCGCCATCGCGGCGTTCCTGCTCGCCCTGCCGCCGGTCGACCGGGCGCCCAGGCGGCCGCCGCCGCTGCCGCGCGCCGAGGGATGACGCGGCCGGCGCGTCGACATTGCATGCGCCGGGCCGCCGTACTAGGCTGGCGCAGAAAACGGAACAACGGCGCGGAACATCGTGAGGCGCTATCTCATCATCGGCATTGCGGGGCTCGTGGTCATCCTGATCGCGCTGTTCCTGAACTTCTGGCTGGCCTCGGACGAGGGATTCGAGTCCGGGTCGCCGCCGCCGGTCGTCGTCGCCCCGACGCCGGAACCGGCACCCGTGCCGCCGCCGGGGAGCCCGCCGGGCGGCGCACCCGGCCCGGTCGCCACCGCCCCGGCAACGGGACAGCCCGCCGCGCCGTCGGCGACCCCGCCGGCAGGTGGCCCGGCCGTCACGCCGGCACCGCCGGGTGCCGCGACGGCTCCCGCCACGCCGGGCACCGCGACCGCACCGGCTGCTCCGGGCGTTGCGCCCGCACCGGCCATGCCGGGCACCGCACCCGCACCGGCCATGCCGGGCACCGCGCCCGCCGGACGGGACGTCGTGGTGACGCCGGCGCTGCCGCAGACCGCGGCGCCGCAGCAACCGGCCACGACGGCACCGGGCGCGACGGCGCCTGGCACGACCGCACCGGGCGCGACGGTGCCTGGCACGACGGCACCGGGCACGACGGCGCCGGCCGAGGGCGCCCGGGTCGCGGTGCTGCCGCCGACCGAACCCCGGGAGCCGCCCGTCCGCCCGTCCTTCGACGTCGTCCGGGTGACGCCCGGCGGCGAGACGGTGATCGCCGGCCGCGCCGTGCCGGGTGCCGTGGTCACCGTCTATGACGGCGGCCGCCCGATCGGCGAGGTCCAGGCCGACGCGCGCGGCGAATGGGTGCTGGTGCCGGCGGAGCCCCTGCCGCCGGGCAGCCGCGAGCTGAGCGTCTCGGCGCGGCTGCGGGACGGCGAGCCGGTGTGGTCCGACTCGGTGGTGGTCGTCGTGGTGCCGGAGCAGGGCAAGGACATCGCCGGGCGCGACAGCGGCGAGCCGATGGCGCCGCTGGTCGTCGAGGTGCCGCGCAGCGGATTCGGGGCCAGCAACGTGCTGCAGCAGCCGGCCGCGGCCGGCGGCGCGGGGGGCGCCCCGGGCGGCGACCTGGCGCTCGCGGTCGGCGTGCTCGACTACGACTCGGCCGGCAATCTCAGCCTCAGCGGGCGCGCCCGGGCGGGCAGCGACATCCGCGTCTATCTCGACAACGCCCTGCTCGGGAATGCACCGTCCGACGCCGACGGCAACTGGCGCCTGACCATCCAGCGCGAGATCGTGCCGGGCCTTTACACGATGCGGGTCGACGAGGTCGCCGGCGGCACGGTGGTGGCGCGGCTCGAGTTCCCGTTCTCGCGGGCCGATCCGCAGGAGATCGAGTCGGACACGCTGCTGGTCGTCGTGCAGCCCGGCAACAGCCTGTGGCGCCTGGCCCGGCGGACCCTGGGCGAGGGCGTGCGCTACACCGTGATCTACGAGGCCAACCGCGACCGCATCCGCGATCCCGACCTGATCTATCCGGGTCAGATCATCCAGATCCCGCAGACCAACTGACCGGCGGCGCCCGCTCGGCGCGGGCCGCCACGCGGGCCGACGCTTGGCCGCGTGCAAATTTAACCTGCCGTTAGGGGCCCGTGGCGCTATGTTACGGCGACGGTGCGCGGCCCATGGCGGGTCGACGCGGACCTTGTGAGGCAACGGCAGGCATGGCGTCCGACCTGATCGCGACGGTGCGCGCGACATTCGCCCCGATCCACCGCGACGGCTGGCCGTTCGTCGCGGCGTTCGCGGCGATCGCGGCGGTGCTGTGGTGGCTGTGGACGCCGCTCGGCGTGGCCGGCGCGGTGCTGACCGTGTGGTGCGCCTATTTCTTCCGCAACCCGGCGCGGGTCACCCCGGTCCGCGAAGGCCTGGTGGTCAGCCCGGCGGACGGCGCGGTGCAGATGATCGGGCCGGCGGCGCCGCCGCCGGAGCTGGAGATGGGCGATGCGCCGCGCGTCCGGGTCAGCATCTTCATGAACGTGTTCAACGTCCACATCAACCGGACCCCGGCCGGCGGTACGATCGAGAAACTGGCCTACCGGCCGGGCAGGTTCGTCAACGCCTCCCTCGACAAGGCGAGCGAGCATAATGAGCGGAATTCGGTTAAACTGCGCTGCGCCGACGGGCGCGAGCTTGCGTTCGTGCAGATCGCCGGCCTCGTCGCCCGGCGCATCAAGTGCTGGATCGCCGAGGGCCAGGCGGTGTCCGCCGGCGAGCGGTTCGGGCTGATCCGGTTCGGCAGCCGGGTCGACGTCTATCTGCCGGACGGCGTCGCGCCGCTGGTCTGCGTCGGGCAGACCGCCGTTGCCGGGGAGACGGTGCTCGCCGACCTCGAATCCGCGGAGCCGCCGCGCAAAGGAGAGCAACGCTGATGCTGAGACGAAAGAACCCGCGCAAGCGCCGTCGCGTGCCACGCCTCAAGGGGCAGAGCATCTCCAAGCTGGTGCCCAACATGATCACCGTCGGGGCGAGCTGTGCCGGGCTGACCGGCGTGAAGTTCGCGATCGAGGGAAGGTGGGAGCACGCGGTCATCGCCATCATCGTCGCCGGGGTGCTCGATGCGCTCGACGGGCGCATGGCGCGGCTTTTGAAATCGGCGAGCGATTTCGGGGCCGAGCTCGACTCGCTGTCCGACTTCGTCGCCTTCGGCGTGTCGCCGGCGTTCATCCTGTATTTCTGGACCCTGCAGTCGCTCGGCCGGGTGGGGTGGATCGTCGCGCTGTTCCTCGCCATCTGCTGCGGCCTGCGGCTGGCCCGCTTCAACACCAATATCGGCAAGCTGCCGCCCTATGCCTTCAACTATTTCACCGGGGTGCCGGCGCCGGCCGGGGCCGGCCTCGCGCTGCTGCCGATGATCGCGATATTCGCCTTCGACCTGCCGCTGCTGCGCGAGCCGGTCCCCGTGGCGGTGTGGAGCGTCGTCGTCGCCCTGCTGATGGTCAGCCGCGTGCCGACCTTCTCGTTCAAGAAGGTCAAGATCCCGCACGCCGCGATCATCCCCGTCCTCGTCGGCGTCGCGCTGCTGGCCGCCGGGCTGGCCGGGGCGCCGTGGCTGACACTGACCTCGGTCGGGCTGGCTTACATCATGAGCTTCGGGGTCTCGATCCTGACCTACCGCCGGCTCAAGATTGAGGCGGAGCGGATGCACGGCGAGCGGGCCGACGAGGGCGAGGGCGACAAGGGCGGCGACGGCCCGACGGCGCCGCCGCAGCTGCGGACCGTCGAATAGGCGCGGAGGGCCCGGCGATGCTGGACGGTGTTTCGCGCAGGTTGATCGACCCGCCGTTCAACCTCCTGGCAGGGCTCGTCGCGCGGATGGGCATCACCGCGAATGCCCTGACCATCCTTGGCTTCTTCCTCGGCCTTCTGGTGCTCATCGCGCTGGCCAACCAGCAGTATTACTGGGCGCTCGGCCTGATCCTGGGCAACCGCTTCCTCGACGGCCTGGACGGCGCGGTGGCGCGGCGCACCGGGGTCACCGATCTCGGCGGGTTCTTCGACATCGTCGGCGATTTCATCTTCTTCGGCGCCGTCGCCCTCGGCTTCGCGCTGGCCGAGCCGGAGCGCAACGCGCTGGCCTCGGCCTTCCTGCTGTTCTCGTTCGTCGGCACGGAGGCGAGCTTCCTTGCCTATGCCGTGGTCGCGGAGAAGCGCCACATGAAGACCGACCGGCTCGGCGTCAAGTCGTTCTACTTCATCGAAGGACTGGTCGAGGGGACGGAGACGCTGCTGCTCTACATCCTGGCCTGCCTGAAGCCGGACTGGTTCGTGTGGATCGCCGTGCTGTTCGGGGTCCTGTGCTGGATGACCACGAGCGCGCGGATCGCCGTCGCCTGGTTCACCTTCCGGGACTGAGCCGGGCGGGACCGGCCGGACGTCTATTCCGCAGCCTCCTGAACCGGCGCGTCGGCCGCCTTCAGCTGCCGCGCCCGTTCCGTCCGCATCTCGCGGCGGCGCCGGCGCCGGCGATCGAGCCAGGCGCGCGCATTGGCGCGCAGCATCAGCGCCGAAGGGGTCACCACCAGGGTGAGGATCGTCGCGAAGGCGAGGCCGAAGGCGATCGCGGTCGAGAGCTGCGTCCACCACTGCGTCGACGGCGCGCCCACGGTAACGTTGCGGTTGACGAAATCGATGTTCACGCGCAGCACCATCGGCAACAGGCCGAGGATGGTGGTCACCGTGGTCAGCAGGACCGGGCGCAGGCGCTGGGCGCCGGTGCGCAGCACCGCCAGCTTCGCATCCCGCTCCTCTTCGCGCAGCCGGTCGAAGGTGTCGATCAGCACGATGTTGTTGTTGACGACGATGCCCGCGAGCGCGATCACGCCGACGCCGCTCATCACGATGCCGAAGGGCTGGCCGGTCACCAGCAGCCCGAGAAGCACGCCGACGGTCGACATGACGACCGCCGAGAGGATCAGGAAGCCGCTGTAGAAACTGTTGAACTGGGTGACCAGGATGATCGCCATGATGAACAGGGCGATGGCGAAAGCCTTCGTCAGGAACGCCTTGGCGGCCTCCTGCTCCTCGTCCTCGCCCTTGAAGACGTAGCTGACGCCGGCCGGCAGCGGGGCGTCGGCGATCCAGGCGCGCAGTTCTTTCACCTTGTCGTCGGCGAGCACGCCCTCGGCGACGTCCGCCTTGACCGCCATCACCCGTTTCGCATCGGTGCGCAGCAGCGTGCCCGTCTTCGGGCGGGCATGGCGCGTCACCAGGTTGCTGATCGGCACCATGCCCACCGAGGTGCGCACGCGAATCCGGTCGAGCTGCTCGATGGTGCGGCTGTCCTGCGGGAAGCGCACCACGATATCGACCTCGTCGTCGCTGTCGTCGGGCCGGTAGGAGCTGATCTGCAGCCCCTTGGTGACCATCTGGACGAACCAGCCGATGACCGCGACGTCGGCGCCGAACCGCGCTGCCTTCTCGTGGTTGACGGCAAGCTCCCACTCGATGCCGGGGATCGGCCGCGTGTCCTCGATGTCCTTGAGGCCCGACATGGTATCGAGATGCGCGCGCACCAGCGCCGCCGCGGGTTCCAGCAGTTTCGTGTCGTTCGCCGACAGCTCGACGTGGATCGGCTTGCCGACCGGCGGTCCGCCCTCCGCCTTGCGCGGCTCGATCATGATGCCGGGGATGTAGGCCGTGCGCCCGCGGATGTCGTCGAGGATCTCGCTGGCCGGGCGCCGTCTCTCCCAGTCGGCGAACTCGATGCGGATCGTGCCGACGATGTCCTCGGCCTCCTCGCCGCGGTTGTCGATCCGGCCGGAGGTCGTGTAGACCGACACGAACTCGCCGCGCTCGTCGGAGATGTCCAGCACGTGCCGCTCGACCTGGGCGACCAGCGCGTCCTGCTCGTCGACCGAGAGATTCCCGCGCGCGTGGATCTGCACCGCCGCCTGGTCGGGCTCGACGTCGGGGAAGAACTCGACGCCCTTGCCGACCCAGGCATAGATCCCCCAGGTTAGGATCAGGCCGAGCGGGGCGAGGACCAGGACCAGCCAGGGGACGCGCAGGATCTTCTCGAGGAACCGCACGTAGAGGCCGACCGCACCGCGCAGCCGCAGCAGTTCCTCGCCGCTGCCGGCGGCGAGGGCCTGCGCGGTGGCCGGATTCTGCGTCCCGCTCTTGCCGACATAGGCGCCGACGGTGGGCACGAAGATCAGCGCCATCAGGAGCGAAGCCGACAGGGTCGCGATCAGGGTGATCGGCAGGTATTTCATGAACTCGCCGACGACGCCGGGCCAGAACAGCAGCGGCAGGAAGGCGGCGAGGGTGGTCGCGGTCGAGGCGATGATCGGCCACGACATGCGCTTGGCTGCCATCGCATAGGCGCGGCGGCGCGGCTCGCCCTCGCTCATCTTGCGGTCGGCGTATTCGGTTACCACGATGGCGCCGTCGACGAGCATGCCGACGGCCAGGATCAGCGAGAACAGGACGACGATGTTGAGCGTCAGCCCGAAAGCGCCGATCACGAGGATTCCGGTCAGGAACGAACCGGGAATCGCGATGCCGACCAGGAGGCCGGAGCGCACGCCGAGCGCCGCGATCACCACCACCATGACCAGCAGGATCGCGCTGAGCACGTTGTTCTGCAGGTCGCCGAGCACTTGGCGGATGTCCTTCGAGCGGTCCTGGCTGTAGGTGACCTCGACGGTGGCCGGCCAGCCGGACCGCGCCGACTCGACCACCTTGCGGATGCGCTCGATGGTGTCGATGATGTTCTCGCCGGAGCGCTTGGAGACCTCGAGCGCCAACGCCGGGTGCCCGTTCACGCGGGCGTAGCTGTCGGCATCCTTGAAGGTCCGGCGGACGGTGGCGATGTCGCCGATGGTGACGACCGCGTCGCCCTCCACCTTCACCGGGATCGACATCACGTCGAGGACCGATTCGAAGACGCCCGGCACCTTGATCGAGAACCGCCCCTTGCCGGTGTCCATGGCGCCGGCGGCGATCAGCTGGTTGAAGCGCGAGACCACGGTGGCGACCTGTTCGGGATCGAGCTGGTAGCTCTCCACCAGCATCGGGTCGACGAGCACCTCGACCTGCTCCTCCCGGTCGCCGGCGATGTTGGCCTCGAGCACGGCGGGGATCGCCTCGACGTCGTCCTTCAGGCGCCGCGCGAGCTGCAGCAGCGTACGCTCCGGTACCGGTCCGGACAGGGTGACGACCAGCACCGGGAACAGGCTGAAATTGACCTCGTTGACGCTCGGCTCGTCGGTCCCGCCGGGCAGCTCCGGCTTGACCTGGTCGACCTTCTCGCGCACGTCCCGCAACGCCGCGTCGGCGTCGAACCCGGCGTCGAACTCCATCAGCACGTTGGCGCCACCCTCATAGGCGCGCGAGCGCATTTCCTTGACGCCCTCGATGGCCCGCAGCTTCTCCTCGACCGGGCGCACGAGCAGACGTTCGGCGTCGTCGGGGGAAATCCCCTCATGGTTCATCGACACGTAGATGATCGGGATGTTGATGTCGGGGTCCGATTCCTTCGGGATCCCGACATAGGCGAACGAGCCGCTGATCAGGATCAGCAGCAGCGCGGACAGCACCGTCCGCGAGTGGGCCAGCGCATGGTCGATCAGCCTCACGACGGCCCCCCAGCAGCGGCGGCCGGCGGTGCGCCGGTCAGGCTCTCGGGCACCGGAATGACGGCCTGTCCCGGCAGCACGAATTCCTGGCCGATGGTGATGATCGTCACCTGGTGCGGCAGGCCGCCGATCCACACGCCGTCCGGACCGGCGCCCACGAGCTCCGCCGCATGGAAGCGGACGATGTCGTTCTCGTCGACCGTCTTGACGCCGACGATGCCGGCGTCGTTCAGGGTCAGTGCCGCCGGCGACAGGCGGTGCGCCGCGACGCTCTCGATCGGCAGGGAGATCTCCGCCGTCAGGCCGGCCGGAATCCGGTTGCCGGCGTTTTCCAGCTCGAGCTCGACGCGGAAGGTACGGGTGCCGGCGGAGCCGACCACCGAGACATAGCGCACGCGGCCGTCCACCACCTCGCCGGTGACGAGCCGCGCCCGCCCGTCATTGTTGCGCCGCACCGCCGCCGCTTCGCGTTCCGAAAGCTGAGCCACCGCCAGGACCGGGTCGAGGTCGACGACGACGGCAACGGGGTCGCCGATGCCCACGTAGTCGCCGAGCTCGGCAACGCGGTCCTGCAGGACGCCGTCGAACGGCGCGCGGACCGCGGTGTACTCGATGTCGAGCTCGATGCGCCGCAGCTGCGCCTGGGCGGCTTCCAGGAGCGAGCGCGTCTCGGCAAGCCGGATCTGTGTCTGGAAGCCTTTCGAGGACAGGCTCTGCGCCGCGTCGTATTCGATCTGCCGCTGCTTGACCAGGGCCCGCGCTTCGTCCAGGCGCGACTGCCGGTCGTTCATCGCCAGTCTCGCGATGACGTCGCCTTCCTTGACGGACGCGCCCTTGTCGGCTTCGACGGCAACGATGCGGCCCGCCGTCTCGGCCTTCAGCGTCGCCCGTCGCGACGGCTCGGTCTGCCCGGTAAGGGCAAGGGACTTGACCTTGGTTTCGGCGACCGAATGCCGAACGCTGACGCGCAGGAGCTTACCGGACGGGCCGTCGGATCCGGCTGAAGGATCGGCGGAAATACCGGCGTCGTCGTCGGCGGAGGACGGCCACAGATAGGATTCGAGATAGGGCGACAGCATCCAGGCTGTCGCGGCGAGCGCAATCACCAGCGCGATAAGAAAGGATCGTTGCATGTCGAACCCGCCCCCCGTTACTCGGCTGCCTGGGTCTTGTTCGGCTTGTCCCCGGCCTCGGCCAGCTTGGGCCGGCTTTCCTCGAGGAACGCCAGCGCCGCCGCATAGACCGCCTGGCCGAATTCATTGACGAAAACGGGTCCGGTGCCCCAGCCGGACCGGTCGCAGCACCGCATCTTCTCCAGCTTGGCGCGATACCATGCGATGCGCTCGTCGACTGCGCCGACGATCAGGTCGCGCGGCAGGAAGTGTTCGAAGAACAGGCCCAGCAGGAAATCGGAGCGGAACTTGTCGGGGCCCGGCGCGTCGCGGATCGCCTCGGTGAAATACTCCCGGCCGGCCTGCGTGATCGAGTAGACCTTCTTGTCGGGCCGTCCCGACTGGCTCTGCTGCTCGCAGGTTACCAGGCCCTCGCCGTGCAGCTTGTTCAGCGCCGGGTAGATCGATCCGAACCCGGCATCCGTGAAGTACTGGAAGGGGCCGTCCTCGAACATCTTGCGGATTTCGTAGCCGGTGGCGTCGCCCAGCGTCAGTACGCCCAGACATACGGTTTTGACATCCATGGAAAAGCGTCCTGCATCGACCGAAAGGGGCACGACGGCGCGTCGGCCCAACCATATCGGTTCGTTATATATCAGATCGATATGTTTTATATCGGTTCGATATAAAAAGCAACCCGTCCCGTGGCGGGAAGATTGTTCACGATCCTGTGAGGCAAACCTCAGGGAATCGCGACGACGATCTTGCCGAAATGGCCGGCGGCCTTCATGTGCCGGTAAGCGTCACGCGCGTCCTCGAACGCAAAGGTGCGATCGATGACGGGCTTCAGGCCGTGCGTGGCGAGGGCACGGTTCATGTCCTCGAACATCGCGCGGCTGCCGACATAGACGCCCTGCAGGCGGATCGACTTGCGCATGATGCCGACCGGGTGGATGGCGCCGCCGGTCAGGACGCCGACATAGGCGATGTGGCCGCCGACGCGCACCGCCTCGATCGACTGCTCCATGGTGCCGGGGCCGCCGACCTCCAGCACGTGGTCGACGCCGTGCCCGCCGGTCAGCTCGAGCACGCGCCGGGCCCACTCCGGCGTCTCGCGGTAGTTGATCGTCTCGTGCGCGCCCAGGTTCCGCGCCCGCTCCAGCTTGGCGTCGCTGGAGGAGGTGACGATGGCGCACGCCCCGGCCATGGCGCAGATCTGCAGGGCAAAGACCGAGACGCCGCCGGTGCCGAGCAGGAGGACGGTGTCCCCGGCCTTCAGCCCGCCGCCGGCGACCAGGCAGTTCCAGGCGGTCACCGCGGCGCAAGGCAGGCAGGCCGCCTCTTCGAACGACAGGTGATCCGGCACCCGGACCAGCCCGCTCTCCTTGAGCACGACCTCCTCGGCGAGCACGCCGTCGACCGGCCCGCCGAGCGCCGTCGCCATGGCGCCGGCGGATATGCCGCCGGCCGGCCAGTCCTGGAAGAAGCAGCCGACGACGCGGTCGCCCGGCCGCCAGCGGGACACGCCCGCGCCGGCCGCCAGCACCTCGCCGGCGCCGTCGGAATTGGGGATGCGGGGATACGGGATGTTGCGCGCCTCCGGGTCGAGGATCGTCGAGAGGTCGCGGTAGTTGATGGAATTGGCGCGCATGCGCACCAGCACCTCGCCGGGTCCCGGCTCCGGCGAAACCCGCTCGCTCAGCGCCAGCGCTTCGATGCCGCCGGCCGAGACGATTTCCCACGCTTTCATCCGGTGTCCTCCAGAATGTGCCGTCGGGTGATCATGGCGCCGCGCCGCGGCGCCGTCACGCAACGATACGGCGATACGATACCGCGGGACGAAATGAAAGGGCCCGGCACGATTCGGCCGGGCCCTTCCGGTCCATTGCGGTCCGGTGTCCTACTGCAGATAGTCGTACTTGCCGTTCTTCCACACGTAGAACACATAGCCCGGCGCGGTCACGTCGCCCTTGTCGTCGAAGCCGATCTTGCCGAGCACGGTATCGAACTGGTTGGCGTGCAACGCGGCGATCACCTTTTCGGTGTCCGTCGTGCCCGCCTTCTCGACCGCCTGCGCCCACGCCTGGATGGCGCCGTAGGTATAGAGCACATAGCCTTCCGGCTCGATTCCCTTCTTGCGGAACGCGTCAACGACGGGGGCCGCAACCGGGTTCTTGCGCGGATCGGGGCTGAAGGTCATCAGCGTGCCCTCGCCGGCGGCGCCGGTGATGGCCCAGTACTCGTCGGTGACCAGTGCATCGCCCGAAACCAGCAACGTCTTCATGCCCTGGTCGCGCATCTGGCGCACCATGAGGCCGGCCTCGGTGTGGTAGCCGCCGACGTAGAGAACGTCGATGCCGGCCTGCTTCAGCTTGGAAACCAGCGCGGAGTAGTCCTTCTCGCCGGCCGTGTAGGCCTCGTAGAGCGTTTCCTTCTGGCCGGCCTGGTTCATGTATTTGCGGGTCTCGTCGGCGAGACCTTTGCCGTAGGCGGTCTTGTCATGGACGATCGCGACCTTCTTGCCCTTGAACTTGTCGGCGAGGAAGGCCCCGGCGACCATACCCTGCTGGTCGTCGCGGCCGCAGGTGCGGAACACGTTCTCGAGGCCCTGGTCGGTCAGCTTCGGGTTGGTCGAGGCCGGCGAGATCTGTACGATCCCTTCCTCGTTGTAGACCGCCGAGGCCGGGATCGACGAGCCGGAGCAGAAATGCCCGGCCATCAGCGCGATGCCCTTGTTGACCATCTGGTTGGCGACCGCCACGGCCTGCTTCGGATCGCAGGCATCGTCGCCGATCTCGAGCACGAGTTTCTGCCCGAGCACGCCGCCCTTGGCGTTGAGGTCGGCGACGGCCTGTTCGGCGCCGGCCTTCATCTGGGCGCCGAAGCTTGCGTACTGGCCGGTCATCGGACCGGCCGTGGCGATGGTGATCTCGGCATGTGCGGCGCCCGCACCCAGCGCGGACGCCGCGGCGACTGCCGCGAATACTTTCATGAATCCTGACATGCTCATCTACTCCCTGTAAGAGGTCCATGGTGATGGGACCGATTCGATGCACCATATGGTGATCACTGTGGCGTATTGCGCACAAAATTATGCATCTTCCTGCCCCGCTGCAACGGCTTTGTAAGGATTTCGGTCAGTCCGGCATCGCCCCCGATGCCGCCGGACTGCGCTGCCGCCACGATAACAGGCCCTGGCGCTCGTACAACCAGGGATACTGCTTGACCATCTGCGCGGCGAGGGTGATCCGGTGCCCCGCCAGAGCAATGACCACGAGCACTGCGCCGTCGAGCGCCAACCCCGCCAGCGACAGCAACTCGCCCTCGAACAGCGCGAAGATCAGGAACCGGTCGGCCAGCGTCAGCAGCAGCGCGTAGCCGATCGCCTGCCAAGCCGGCCGCCAGGTCGCGGCCAGCGCCTGTCCCGTCATCCAGGCCGCTCCGCCGGCGATGATGCCGGTCATGCCGATGAACACCGCCAGGCTGTTGCCGATGAGCTCGTGCATGGCTCCCCCTCCGTCGTCAGTGACCGCCCTCGAGATAGGCCGCGCGCACCTCCGAGGTGGCGAGCAGTTCCTTGCCCGTGCCGCTCAGGGTGATGCGGCCGTTGACCATGACGTAGCCGCGATGCGCGAGCCGCAGCGCGTGAAACGCGTTCTGCTCGACCAGGAAGATCGTCATGTCCTGCCGCTCGTTGATCTCGCGCAATGTCGCGAAGATCTGCTTGACCACCAGCGGCGCGAGGCCGAGCGACGGCTCGTCCAGAAGCAGCAGCCGCGGGCGGCCCATCAGGGCGCGGCCGATCGCCAGCATCTGCTGCTCGCCGCCCGACAGGGTGCCGCCGCGCTGGTCGCGGCGCTCGCTGAGAATCGGGAACAGCTTGAAGACCTGGGCGAGATCCTCGTCGAAATGCGCCGGGTCGGCGACCGTCGCCCCCATCAGCAGGTTCTCCATAACCGTCATGCGCGGAAAGATGCGCCGGCCTTCCGGCGATTGCGCGATGCCGCGGTGCACGATGGCGTCGGTGGGCAGCCGCGTGATGTCGGTGCCTTCCAGCACGATGCGGCCACGCGCGGCCCGCGGATTGCCGCAGATCGTCATTAGCAGCGTCGATTTCCCGGCGCCGTTGGCGCCGATCATGGTGACGATCTCGCCGCGCTTGACCTCCAGGTCGACACCGCGCAACGCCTCGATGTTGCCGTAGAAGGTGTGAACGCCGTTGACGGTCAGCATCGCATCGTCCGTCATCGCGCGGCCTCCGACTCGTCTTCCTCCTCGCCCAGATAGGCGCGGATCACGGCGGGATCGTTGCGCACCTGCTCCGGCGTGCCGTCCGAGATCTTGCGGCCGTAGTCGAGCACCACGATGCGGTCGGAAATCCCCATGACGACGCTCATGTCGTGCTCGATCAGCAGCAGGCCGATCTTGTGTTCGGTCTTGATGAACCGCAATAGGTCGTTGAGTTCCGCGGACTCACGGGGGTTGAGGCCGGCCGCCGGCTCGTCGAGGCAGAGCATGACCGGATCGGTGCACATGGCCCGCGCGATCTCCAGCCGCCGCTGCGCCCCGTAGGGCAGGGCGCCGGCGTTGGTGTCGGCGCGGTCCAGCAGGCGCACCCGATCGAGCCAGTAACGCGCCTGGTCCACCGCCTCGGCCTCGGCATGGCGGTAGCTGCCGGTCCCGAACAGACCGAACAGCGTGTAGCCGGACGCCCGCATCAGACGGTTGTGCTGGGCGACGATCAGGTTCTCGAGCACCGACATGCCCGGGAACAGCCGGATGTTCTGGAAGGTGCGGCCGAGCCGGGCCTTCTGCGCCACCCGGAAATCGTCCATCTGCTCGAGCAGGAACTTGCGGTCGCCGTGGTCGAGCGTCAGCCGGCCGACAGTCGGCTTATAGAAGCCGGTCATGCAATTGAATACCGTGGTCTTGCCGGCGCCGTTGGGGCCGATGATCGCGGTGATCTCACGGTCGCGGGCGACGAAAGAGACGTCGTTGACGGCGAGCAGCCCGCCGAACCGCATGGTCAGGTGCTCGACGGTCAGCAGGGCGCGATTGCGGGAGTCGCTCATGGCCCGCCTCCATCGCCCTTCGCCTTGCTGCCCAGCAGCAAGGTGGGGTCGCGGTGCGCCAGCAGGCCGCGCGGCCGCCAGTTCATGATCGCCACCATCAGCGCGCCGAACACCAGCATCCGCACTTGCGACGGGTCGATGCCGATATACTGAACGAACCATACTTCCCGCAGCGCCTCGATACCGCCGATCAGCAGCACGGCTGCCAGCACCACGCCGATCTGGCTGCCCATGCCGCCCAAAACGACGATGGCCAGGATCAGAGCCGACTCTGTAAACGTAAAGCTTTCCGGGCTGATGAAGCCCTGGCGGGTGGCGAAGAACGAGCCGGCGAAGCCGGCGAACATGGCGCCGATGGCGAACGCGGTCAGCTTCGTGTTGGTCGGGTTGATGCCGAGCGAGCGGCAGGCGATTTCGTCCTCGCGCAGCGCCTCCCAGGCACGTCCGACGGGCAGCCTGCGGATCCGCAGCGTGAAGAAATTGGTGACCAGCGCCAGCGCCAGGATCAGGTAATAGAGGAAGATGATCCGGTGCATCGAGGAATAGTCCCAGCCGAACAGCTGGTGGAAGGCGGTTTCGCCCTCCAGCGGTCGGCGCGTGAACTCGAAGCTGAAGAAGCTGGGCCGCGGGATACCCGAGAGCCCATCCGGCCCCCGCGTGAAGGAGTACCAGTTCAGCAGAATGACCCGGATGATCTCGCCGAAACCGAGCGTAACGATCGCAAGATAGTCGCCGCGCAGGCGTAATACCGGAAATCCGAGAAGAACACCGAAACTGGCGGCAATCAGTCCCGCCAGCGGCAGGCAGGCCCAGAACGACAGGTCGAAATGCAGTGCGATCAGAGCATATGAGTAGGCGCCGACCGCATAGAACGCGACATAGCCGAGATCGAGCAGCCCGGCCAGCCCGACCACGATGTTCAGTCCCCAGCCGAGCATTATGTAGGTAAGAACCAGCGTTGCCGTATCGACGATGTACCGGTTGTCGGACCAAATGATCGGCACCGCGATGGCAAAGGCGAACAGGGCGACTCCGGCGTATTTGGAATAGTGCAGCACTTCGGCGCCGATCCGATCCATGATTTGGTCGCGGGCGCTGGGGTCCATCGGCCTGCCGCGCTGCCAATAAAGGACCAGAAGGAAGCGGCCAATAAAGACTAGTCCAACCGCGATGGCGACCACGCCGGGCCGGAACTCGATGCCCAGCCCGCCCTGCTGATCGACCGTGCGCATGCCGATGACCGTGACGGCAAGCACCAGGGCGACGAACGCCGTGATGCCGGCTTCCTTCACGGCTGCGACCGGATCGAGTCCCCCGAGGCGCGCCGCCGATGACTGGCTGGTCGTGGGCATGTGCTCAGACCTTCTCGACTTCGGGCCGGCCGAGCAGGCCGGACGGCCGGAAGATCAGCACCAGGACGAGGATGGAGAATGCGGCCACGTCCTTGTATTCGATGGTGAAATACGCCGACCAGAAGGTTTCGATAAGTCCGATCAGCAGGCCGCCGAGCATGGCGCCGGGCAGTGAGCCGATGCCGCCGAGCACGGCGGCGGTGAACGCCTTGATGCCAGCGAGGAAGCCGATGAAGAAATCGATCACCCCGTAATAGAGGACGAACATCATCCCGGCCACGGCGGCGAGCGCCGCACCCATGACGAAGGTCAGCGAGATCGTGCGGTCGACATTGATGCCGAGCAGCGCCGCCATGGTGCGGTCCTGCTCGCAGGCGCGCTGGGCCCGGCCGAGCGCCGTGCGCGCGATCAACAGCGAAAACGCGGTCATCAGCGTGAGGGTCAGCACGACAATGACGATCTGCATGTAGCTGAGCGAGACCGTGAAACCGTCCTTCTCCATGAAGGTGAAGCCGCCCTGGATGAGGGGCGGCAACGGCTTGACCCGCGCCCCCTGGCTGATCTGCACGTAGTTATAGAGGACGAGCGACATGCCGATCGCCGAAATCAACGGCGCCAGCCGGAACGAGCCGCGCAGACGCCGGTAGGCCAGGCGCTCGACCGCCCAGCCGTAGGCCGAGGTGATCAGCATGGCGATCAGCAGCACCAGCAGCAGCGCCAGCGGCAGCCAGGTCACGCCGGCGATGCCGAGCACGAGAAAGCTGATCAGCGCGACAAAGGCGCCGATCATGAAGACATCGCCATGGGCGAAGTTGATCATGCCGATGATGCCGTACACCATCGTGTAGCCGATCGCGATCAGCCCGTAGATCGCGCCCAGCGTCAGCCCGTTGATGAGCTGCTGTACGAAATACTCCATGCGTGCCCGCCGCCCCTGCTGCGTTCGTTCGCCCTTGTTTCGGCCGCCTGATAGCGTCTCCGACCTGCCGGATCAAGACCCGGCTGCAAGACACTATGCACGGAAATGCTTGTCTGTCACGGATTGCCGGCCGGATTGGTTGTTTGCACCCGGGACGGGCGCCGATACAGTCCGGTGGACCGGCGCTCGTGCCGGCAACGGATGGCTGGGAGGAGGATCATGTCGGGCGGAACCGTGAGTGTTGTCGGCACCGGTCTGATCGGCAGCGGCTGGGTGCTGCATTTCCTGCGCCTCGGATTCGAGGTGCACGCCTACGATCCGGCCGACGGCGCGGCGCTGCGGCTGGACGACGCGGTGCGGGCGAACTGGCCGCTGCTGGAGCGGATGGGCCTGGCCGGCAAAGCGCGGCCGGAGCGGCTCGTCTGGCACGCGACGCCTGCCGACGCGGTGCGGGACGCCGTGGTCGTCCTAGAATGCGCGCCGGAGCGGCTGGCCGTCAAACAGGCGCTGTTCGCCGAGATGGACCGCCGCGCGCCGCCCGATGCCCTGCTGTTCTCGTGCAGCTCGAGCTTCACGATCTCGGAGATTCGCGCGCGCACCCGCCGGCCGGAGCGGTGCCTGCTCGGCCATCCGTTCAACCCGCCGCACATCCTGCCGCTGGTCGAGGTCGCCGGCGGGCCGCGCGAGTCCGCGTCGGTGCGCCGCGCGATGGCGTTCTGGGAGTCGGTGCAGAAGGTGCCGGTCCATTTGCGCCGCGAGCTCACCGGCCATCTCGTCAATCGCCTGACCGCGGCATTGTTCCGCGAGGCCGTCCACCTGGTGGCCGAGGACGTGGCCGACGTCGAGGACATCGACAAGGCGGTGGCCTTCGGCCCGGGGCCGCGGCTGGCGCTTGCCGGGCCGTTCCTCAACTACCATCTCGGCGGCGGTGCCGGCGGCATCGAGCACTACCTTGCGCATCTCGGGCCGAGCCAGGTGGCGCGCTGGAGGACGCTGGGCACGCCGGAGCTCACCGCGGAGGTCACCGCCCGCATCGTCGACGGCGTGCGCCGCATGACCGCCGGGCGCAGCGTCGCCGACCTTGCCGCCGAGCGCGACGAGAGGCTGCTGCGGCTCGCCGAGATTCTGCGACGAAAGACCTGATCCTCCGCCCTACCGCGTGATGATCTCCGGTCCCATCAGCGCCGTCGGCAGCACTGTCGACAGCCACGGGATATAGGTCACCATGATCAGGAACAGGAACAGGATGCCGAGCCACGGCAGCGCGGCCCGGACCACCCGCATCATCGGCATGCCGGCGACGCCGGAGGTGACGAATAGATTCAACCCGACCGGCGGCGTGATCATTCCGATTTCCATGTTCACGACCATGATGATGCCGAGATGGATCGGGTCTATGCCGAGGCTGATGGCGATCGGAAAGACCAGCGGCGCAACGATGACGATGAGGCCCGACGGCTCCATGAACTGGCCACCGATCAAAAGGATCACATTAACGATGACCAGGAACATGATCGGCCCGAATCCCGCTTCGAGCATCATGCCTGCGATGGCCTGGGGAATCTGCTCGTCGGTCAGAACGTGCTTGAGGATCAGCGCATTGGCGATGATGAACAGAAGCATGATCGTCGTCTTGCCGGCCTCGAACAGCGAATGCTTCGTGTCGCGGTGGAAAAAGACGGTGATCAGCGCCTGTGGCCGCGAGAACAGGCTGTGCCGCTCATCGCCTTCGCCCTTCAGCGGGCCCATGTCCTTGTATACGAAGTTGGCGATGACGAAGGCGTATACGGCGGCCACGGCGGCCGCCTCGGTCGGCGTGAAGATGCCGCCGTAAATGCCGCCGAGAATGATGATGATCAGCAGCAGGCCCCAGGCCGCGTCGAGGGCCGAGGTCAATATTTCCCGCCAACCCGTCCAGTCCTGCGCCGGCAGGTTGCGAACCTTGGCGGCGATGTAGATGCCGATCATGAGCATCAGGCCGGCGACGATGCCGGGGATGACGCCGGCCAGGAACATGCGGCCGACCGACACGTCGACGGCCGAGGCGTAGACCACCATGACGATCGAGGGCGGAATGAGGATGCCCAGCGTGCCGGCGTTGCAGATCACGCCGGCGGCGAAGTCCCGCGTGTAGCCCACCTGGCGCATGCCGGCGATGACGATCGTGCCGATGGCGACCACGGTGGCCGGCGAGGAGCCGGAAAGTGCCGCGAACAGCATGCAGGCGAACACGCCGGCGATGGCGAGGCCGCCCTGGAAATGGCCAACGCAGGCGATGGCGAAGCGGATGATCCGCCTGGCGACGCCGCCGGTGGACATGAAGGTCGAAGCGAGCACGAAAAACGGAATCGCCAGCAGCGTGAAATGTCCGGCAAAGGCATTGAACAGCGTCTGCGCGATCGAATCGAGCGAGCTGTGGGAAAATACCATCAAAAAGATGATCGAGCTGAGGCCCAGCGAGACCGCGATCGGCACGCCGATCAGCATGAAGCCAATCACCATCGCGAACAGAAAGACGACATCCATCGGTCAGCCCTCCTTGTCCGCGCGGGCGGCGGCGACTTCTTCCAGCAGATCCTCGGCCTCGTGGCCGGCGCTGATGGTCTCGAGTTCGCCGGTAATCACTCTCCAAGCCACCTGGACGAAGCGGACGGTCAGGAGGAAAAGGCCCAGCGGTAGTGCGGCATAGGGGATGAAGCGCGGCAGCTTTTCGTAAGCCTCGCCCTGGTTCATCGAGGTCTCGATAAATCGGAGAAAACCGGGCATCGGAATGTCATTGACCTCGTACCAGGCCTGGTCCTTGACCGTGCCGTCGAGCATTGGCAGGCTGGCGAACGGCGCCCAGTAGTTCCATGAGCCGATCAGCAGGAGCACGCTAAAGACAAGGCAGGCCGTGACGGCCAGCAGCGCCAGGATCCGGCGCGGCACCGGACCGACGAAATTGACCAGCACATCGACACCGAGATGGGCGCGTGTCTTGACACAGTAGGACGCGCCGATCAGAACCAGCCAGGCGAATAGGAAAACGGTAGATTCCAGGGCCCAGAGAATGTTGGAATTGAAGACGTAGCGCGCGATGACGTTGGCAAAGGTGATCACCGTCATGAGTCCGAGAATGACGGCGATCAGCGTTTCCTCGATCTCGTTTATCACGCGCCCGAGCTTCGTTTTCGGCTCGTAGTGCATGGATCGGCCCCCCCGGACCTCATTTTTTTCGGGAACGAGCGCGGCCCGGTTTCCCGGACCGCGCAAATCCCCACTCGTTTTGTCAGTTCGTCGCGTTTGCGGATTGCGCCGACCTGATCAGGTCATCGCCGATGTCCTTTTCGAATTTCGCCCAGACCGGCTTCATCGCCGCGACCCATTGGGTCCGCTGCTCGGGCGTCAGGGTGCGAATGACGCCGCCCGCCGCGATGATGGCTTCCTTGGCCTCCTCGTTCACGCGATTGGATTCCGCGTTGCGCGCTTCGGTGACCTCGTCAAGGATGGTCTTTAGCTGGCTGCGGACGTCGGCCGGCAGTCCGTCCCACCATTTGACCGAGGCCACGACCAGGTAGTCGATGATGCCGTGGTTGGTCTCGGTGATGCCGTCCTGGACCTCGAAGAATTTCTGGCCGTAGATGTTGGACCAGGTGTTCTCCTGCCCGTCGACGACGCCGGTCTGCAGTGCGCCGTAGACCTCCGAGAACGCCATCTTCTGCGGATTCGCCTTGAGCGCCTCCATCTGCGCGACGAGCACGTCGGAGGGCTGGACGCGGAATTTGAGGCCGGCGGCGTCAGCCGGCACGAGCAGCGGCTTCTTGGCCGACAGCTGCTTCATGCCGTTGTGCCAGAAGGCAAGGCCCTGCAGGCCACGGCGCCGCATCGAATCCTTGAGCTTCTGCCCGTCGGCCGAGTTCTGGAACCGGTCGACCGCGTCCACGTCGTCGAACATGAACGGCAGGTCGAAGAGACGGAACTTCTTCGTGAAGATCTCAAACTTCGATAGCGACGGCGCCGCCAGCTGGACGTTGCCTGCCAGCATCGCCTCGAGCACCTGGTCGTCGTTGTAAAGCTGCGTGTTCGGGAAGACCTCCATGCAGGCCTTGCCGTTCATCTCCTTGTTCACCCGCTCCGCCAAGAGCGCCGCGGCGATGCCCTTCGGATGCTTGTCGGCGTTGGTGACATGGCTGAACTTGATTACGATTTCGCCCGGCTCGCAGGACGCGAGCGCGGTGTTGGCCGAAAAGGCCAGCGCCACGGCGGCCGTGGCGGCAACGGTCAGGAAACGCATAACTACCTACCTCCCGTAAGTCGCGTTACGAGCGCAAATGCTCGCTGCACAATCTGGCAAGCGCCGATCCGAATCGGGATCAAGAGTCCGGCACTGCGCCTGCCGCTAAGGGTTTCAACCTATCGGACTCAGACATCTCCTCCGAAAGTAACGGTGACGATCCACAGCGTCCACCGAATCGGCCGAGCCCGAACGATCGGTCAGCGACTTGCCCGAAAGCGCGGCCTGACCCGGCGAACATCCAACTGACGGATAGCACATTTCCGGGTTTTCCCGAAACGGCTCTTCGTGCACGATCGAGTTTTTTTTGATTTCCCATTTGGGGTGATGCAATTTGTCGCGGCTCCAAATGCACCGTGGCGCGGTGACCGGCGGTTGGACGCCCGCCGGCTTGGCGTCGTCGTACGGCGGGGGCCGCCGCCCCTTGCCCGCCACGTTGCCGAACCTGTGGCGACGGTGCCGGTCGCGGCCGCGCCGGACTCTGGCAAAGAGAGGCGCAGTGCGGCTTTCGGCCGCAGGTTGCGGCACCGATCGCCGCCCCGATGGCGGCCGCGCGCGACCGGCTCCGCCGGCGTGCCGAACGGACCACCCCGAAACGCGTGCCGGAAACGTCGTAAGTCGTGTCGAAACGCCTGTCCGAAGCGGACCGAACGACGCCTTCGGGCGTTCCGATACACTGATCTAAATCAATGTTTGTTAATACCTTGCGACTATATTTGTCCGGCTCAATTACAGAGGCGACTCAGCGACACTCAATGTGACAGGCTCCGCGGTCGCGACGGTTATGGCGGGCGCAGGCGTCAGGCCCGAGAGGTAAGTCAGAGGCATGTCCGGTTTTCCGATCGTTACCCGAGAGGATTTTTCCGACACCACCTTTCTTCTGGAGGTTCACCATCCGGTGATGGCCAAGGCGGCGAAGCCGGGCCAGTTCGTGATCGTGATGACGCATGCGAAGGGCGAGCGGATCCCGCTCACCATCGCCGATTTCGACCGGGCCAAGGGTACCATCACCCTCGTCATCCAGGCGGTCGGGAAGACGACCAGAGAGATGCAGACCATGTGCCGGACCGGCACCGAGCTCTACGGACTGGTCGGTCCGATGGGCGAGCCCAGCCACATCGGCGATGCGCGCAAGGTGGTCTGCGTCGGCGGCGGACTCGGCGTCGCGCCGATCTTTCCGCAGGCACGGGGGTTCAAGGAGAGCGGCGCCTACGTCATCGGCGTCGTCGGCTTCCGCAGCAA
>JBFIFO010000053.1:0-23057 GCA_041602815.1 Alphaproteobacteria bacterium
CGAAGCCCTTGCCGGCCTCGCCGGCGCGCGCCGCCTCGATGGTCGCGTTGAGCGCCAGCAGGTTGGTCTGCCCGGCGATGTCGTTGATCAGGTCGACGACATCGCCGATCCTGCTTGCAGCTTGCGCCAGGCCGCGGACCGTCTCGTTGGTCGTGTCGGCTTCGGCCACTGCGTTGGCGGCGATCCTGGCCGACTGCGCCACCTGGCGGCCGATTTCGGAAATCGAGGCGCTGAGCTCCTCGGCCGTCGCCGCCACCGTCTGCACGTTCGCCGTCGCCTGGTCGGAGGCCGACGCCACCGTCGCCGACTGCCGGCTCGTCTCCTCCGCCGTCGCCGACATCTGCTGCGCCGTCGCCTGCATCTCGGTGGCCGAGGACGACACAGCCTGCAGGGAGTCGGTGGCGGTCCTGTCGAATTGCGCACAAAGTTGGATCACACGCTCCGCCTCCACCTCCCGGGCGGAACGGTCGGCCGCCTTTTCGGACTCGAGTCGCTTGGTATCGAGCAGCGCCTTGCGAAACCCCTCGAGCGACGATCTGATCGCTTCGAACTCGCGCAGGCGGCTCGGTGGCATGGCGGCGTCCAGCCGGCCCTGCTGCATATCGTCGAGGGCCTGACTGGCGTGGCTGACCGGTTTGAGCACCTGATTCCGAAGGAACAGGGCCATGACGAACGCGAAGCCGACGAAGCCGATCAGCACGGCGATTCCGGTCGTGCGGATGGCGCCGGCGCGACCGGCGATCGTCCGTCCGCCCTCGACCGTTTCACTCATGGCACGCACGGCATCCACCGACAGCCGATCGGTGACGGCCGACAGGATGCGCGCCGCGTCCTCGTTCAGCGCCTTGATCCGCACCTCCAATCCCAGCTGGTCCCGGCGCATCGAGAACGCGTCCGACAGACCCTCGAACTCCGCCACGTGTGCGGGGAGGTATTCGTTGTCGCCGCCGGCTGGAAGCCGTCCGAGCAGAGGCGTCAGACGCTTGCCGAGACCTTTGTAGCTGTGTTCCGGCCCGTCGAGTCCCTCGATTTCTGTAATCGTCTGGGCCCTGCCCAGGTGGGCGGTCATGTCGCGCAACGTAATGAGAAGGGTTTGGATGGCGCCGTTCCGATCCGCGATCCGCGTCATATCCTCCTGAAGATAGCCCAGGCTTTCACTGGAGGCGTTACCGATATCGGAAATCCCCTCGGCCAGTTCCAGGGCCGACTCCTCATTGAGCGCCACAAGCGTATCGTCGATCTGATCGATCGCCCGGCGGGCCGTGTCGACTTGTACCTGAATTCGTCTGCCCAGCCCGTCTCTCTTGTCGCCGGCCTCGGCGATCGCGCGCACGATCTCCAGGACCCGCTCGAGTTCACGATCGTCGGCCCCCGCATTGCCGCCGGACAGGCTCGCGGCGAGCTGTTCCACCTGTTTCAGGGCCTTTGCCCGTTGGTCCCCATCATCGGCGGTCATGACGAGAATTGCGCCGTGGGCCAGGCGCTCGACCTGGAGGGCTCGCTCTTGCATGACCTGCGCGCGGCTGATCGTGACAGCGGTGGTCCTATCGGCCAGTGTCGCGATTCGGCCCAGGTCCAGCGCAATATTGGCGCCGACACCGACCACCGCAATCAGGACGACGATGCCCATCGCTGCCAGAACCGCAGACAGTCCGAGGGTGGCGTCGCCCGTCGTAAGGACCGGGGACGATCCGTCCATGCGGTTATTCCCTGTCGATTCGATGCGGTCGTTCATGTTTTCTTATCACTTTGCATTCCTCTCCGGTCATTCGCGCGGCGCCCCGATTCACGTGATGGCGCGCCGCGCGACTGTACCGGAGCCTACGACCCCACTCGGGTATTCAGCACGTACTTGCCCGATACGCTGTGATCGCCGCCGGTCGTGCCGTTGGCGACGGCGAACGAGATTTCGATCGTGCCGGCGGCCGGGATGACCGCATCGTCGGCGTGGCCGGTGTCAAGCCGGCGTGCCAGTTCAAGGTACCAGCGGCCGTTTCGCCATACGCCGCGCGCCTTGACATCGGCGACGCTGCCCTGCGCCGCCATGTTGACCTTGTAGCGCGGCATTATCTCGTCCTGCTTGGCGTCGTATTTCATCGAGCTGTACAGCTTGTCGCCGCTGTCGCTGGACCGCTTCAGGTAGACCGTACTGCCGTCCGGCCCGCGGAACTGCTCGCCCTTCTCGAAGGGCTGGGGCGACACGCGCCAGTTCTTGTCATGCGCAAGCCCTGCGGTGTTAGAACGCTGCGACTTCCAGTACCAGACATCGGCGGTAAACTCGCTGCCGTCCAGCTTGTTGGCGGTGAACGGGCCGTCCATCGAGAACGACACCATGAAGCGGTCCTCGCCGATTTTCGTCTGCTTGTAGGACTGCGACGCCTCGTCCCAGCGATAGGGTTTGTGGAGCGTGCTCTCCTCCGGATCGTCCCAGACAGCCAGCATGTAGAACATATCGCCATGCACGGCGGTCCTGATCTCGACCGACGAGACACCGCCGCCCGCGCGGCCGACTTCGCTCAGCGGCACGGTCACCGGCGCGATGCCGGCCCAGTCGTCGATCTGACCGTCCAGCGTGATCGGCGCCTTGAGCGCGGCCGCCCCGATCGTCGTCTCGGCCTGCGCCGGCAGCGACGCTGCAAACGTCAACCCAAACGCGCAGGCCAGGGCCAGCGGTTTGGCAGTATTCCTAAACCGAATCATTCGCTCATTCTCCGTTGAAGGTTGAAACACATCACGCCCGCGCGGACGCGACCGTCCGTCGTCGCGTCCGTGGCTGTGATCCAAGGTATTGGCGCGAGCCCCATGCGAACCCGTCCACGCAAAACTCCTGCCGAGCGTCGTACGGCCGAGATGTCGTGCTCGCTTCCTCAATTCAACAAATTGCATTATTTGAGACACTCTGAAGTCGAAAAAACCGCACACTGTTCGTAAACGTATAATCGAAACATAAAGAATCCGTTAATTTTTGGGGAGGAAAACAATAACAGTTTCAATTGCATCAATATAAAAATATTCTTAGTCAGACTCGTGAGATTTATTACTGACAATGAAATATCTTCTTTCTTACTTCGGGTTAATTATTTTTAGCAGATTGCAGCGGTTGTATCTGGCACAGGCCGCGCACCGGCCCCTCGGATCTGCAATGCAAAGTCCCGGCAATTCCGGAGGTCGAGGCCCGGACCTCGACGCCTGTCTGCGTTTTCACCCGTCTTCCTTGCGGCAGACGGCTGCTTTCTTATTTGAGATAGCCGTAGACGATCGCCCGGCCGGCCTTGGCGAAGGTTCGCTTCGACATGGCGCCGGCAAAGCCGCCGCCGCCAATGCGATCTATAACGCTGGCATGGAGGTTGGGGGCTTGCTCGACGAGGTCCGGCAGGAGCCACGTGAACCTCGCGAACGCGCCTCTGGCGGTCGACAGCGTGTCCTCGATCACCGCCGGCCAGTCGCCGTCGGCCGCGTTTCGTTCGTGGCACACCAGGATTTTGGCGATCGCACTCAACCCCGCCTTGGTCCAGTGCGCGGGCTGCACGTTGGCGGTATAGATCTCGAGGAGCACTTCGTCGTCCTCGTTCAGGGCGAAGAGAATCTCGAACTTGTCGGTCGTGCCGCCGGCATACAGATCGAAGCCACGCACGAGGATCGGCGTCAGGCAATTGCCGGCACAGGCGTCGCCGCCGGGGCGATGGTCACAGGAACGCATGGACCACCTCTCGCCGGGAACCGTTCCGCCATCACCAATTCGTGTCAACGACCTGCCACAAAGGGGGTGTGGCCAACCCTCGAGCGCGCCTTCGGGTGCCGCCGAAACCCGCGGAAAACCCTAACGCATGGGGTCGTTCCACCGGTTCGCGCGGTGGCCGACGCGGAACGCGCATTCGGCGCTTCAAGGCAGACCCTGCAATCCGTATCATGGCCCGCGGCCCCGGCGGCCGATTCACCCGCGCCGCCGCCACTTGAGGGACATTGCCGATGCTCACCATCTACAGCGCCGACCACAAACTCCAGGACGGCAAGTTCGAGCTCATCGACGGCCAGCTCATGCCGCCGTTCGAGCGGCCGCAGCGGGCCGAGAACGTGCTCGCACGGGTGCGCGAGGTCGGGCTCGGCGAGGTACGCGGCCCGGACGATTTCGGGCTCGACCCGGTGCGCCGGGTGCACGACGCCGACTTCGTTGCGTTCCTGCGCACAGCGCATGACGAGTGGCGCGCGGCCCACGGGGCGACCGACGCGCTGCCGCTCAACTGGCCGTGCCGCGGTTTTCGCCAGACGATCCCGGAATCGATCGACGGGCGGCTCGGCTACTACTCGTTCGACGCCGGCACGCCGATCACGGCCGGCACCTGGCGGGCCATCACGTCGTCCGCGAATGTCGCGCTGACCGGAGCGAAGCAGCTGAAGGACGGCGGCGACCGCGCGGTGTTCTCGCTGTGCCGCCCGCCCGGCCACCACGCCGCGCGCGACCTCTACGCCGGCTACTGCTTCTTCAACAACGTCGCGGTGGCGGCGCAGTGGCTCCGCGACCGGGGCGCCGCGCGGGTCGCCATCCTCGACGTCGACTACCACCACGGCAACGGCACGCAGATGATCTTCTACGACCGCGCCGACGTGCTGTTCGTCTCGCTGCACGGGCATCCGGCGCAGGAGTACCCGTTCTTCCTCGGTTACGAGGACGAGACGGGCGAGGGCGACGGCGAGGGGTTCAACGTCAACGTCCCGATGCGCTGGGGTACTGCCTGGGACACATACAGCCGCGCGCTCGACGACGGCATCGCCCGGATCGCCGGGTACGGGCCGGAGGTTCTATTGGTTTCCCTCGGCGTCGATACGTTCAAGAACGACCCGATCTCGAAGTTCCGGCTGGAAAGCGGCGACTACACCGAAATCGGTCGGCGCGTGGCGGCACTGGACCTGCCGACTCTGTTCGTCATGGAGGGCGGCTACGCGATCGACGAGATCGGCATCAATACGGTCAACCTCCTGGCCGGGTTCGAGGCGGCCTGAGACGGCCGGCCTTGACCTTCCGTCGAGCGGAAGGTTTATCGAACGGCGCACGGATGCGCTTCCGCAAGGACGACCGATGATCAAACAGGTGCCATGAAACATGTCGTCGTCGCAATACTGATCCTCGCCATCGGCCTTGCAGCCTGGCGGCTGTTCGCGCCGTCGCCGGACGGATCCGGTGCCGTGCGCACCGTCGTCGTACCGCAGCTCTCGGCGGCCGCCGAGATCGGCAAGCAGGCCTTCGACGGCAACTGCGCGCGCTGCCACGGTGCCAACGCCGCGGGCACCGGCAACGGCCCGCCGCTGGTGCACGACTACTACCATCCGGGACACCATGCGGACGGGGCGTTCCATCTGGCGGTGTCCCGCGGCGTGCGCCAGCACCATTGGAATTTCGGCAACATGCCGGCGCAACCGCACGTCACCGAACAGCAGACGCGGATGATCATCCGCTACGTCCGGGAACTGCAGGAGGCGAACGGCATCCGACCGTGATAGCACCGGATGCGGGCCGGGCGTGCCGCATGGAACAGTTCGACGTCATGATCGTCGGCGCCGGCATCGCCGGCGCCTCGGCCGGGTTCTTCCTCGCCGCAACGCACCGCGTGGTCCTGCTGGAACGTGAGCATAGGCCCGGCTACCACGCGACCGGCCGCTCCGCGGCGCTGTTCACCGAGACCTACGGCAACGAAGCGGTTCGGGCGCTGACGCGCGGCGCCCGCGCGTTCTTCGAGACGCCGCCCGACGGCTTCGCGCAGGCGCCGTTGCTCACGCCGCGCGGCCTGCTCTACATCGGTCGCGCCGATCAGCAGGACCTGCTGGAGCGGAAGAGACACGAACTTGCCGGACTCGCGCGTGGCGTGCGCCGGCTCTCACGCGATGAGGCGCTCGCGCTGTGCCCGCTGCTGCGCGCCGATCATGTGGCGGGCGCGCTCATCGAGCCCGATTGCCGAGATATCGACGTGGCGGCGCTGCACCAGGGTTTCCTCACCGGTGCGCGGCGACGGGGCGGGCACATCGTGACCGACGCGACGGTTCGCTCGCTGCGGCGGGAAGCACGACACGGCTGGCGTGCCGACACGACGCAGGGGGAATTCGCGGCGCACATCGTCGTCAATGCCGCAGGCGCCTGGGCCGACGAGATCGCGACGCTGGCAGGCGTGGTACCCGCCGGGCTCATGCCGCTGCGCCGAACCGCGCTGCTGGTCGATGTGCCCGAGGGAATGGACCCCGCCGCGTGGCCGATGGTTGCCGACGCCGACGAGGCGTTCTACTTCAAGCCGGATGCCGGACGGCTACTGCTGTCGCCCGCGGACGAGACGCCGAGCCCGCCCTGCGATGCGCGGCCCGACGAGATCGACATCGCCACCGCGGTCGACCGGCTGGAGCGGGCGACCACGCTGCAGGTCCGCCGTATCGGCCACAAGTGGGCGGGGTTGCGGACGTTCGCGCCGGATCGCTCGCTGATCGCCGGGTTCGATCCTTCGGCCGCCGGTTTCTTCTGGCTTGCCGGCCAGGGCGGCTACGGCATCCAGACGTCGCCTTCGATGGGACGCATCGCCGCCGCCATGGTCGCGGGCGACGGCATGCCGGCGGACCTTGCCGGGCTGGGAGTCACGGCCGCGATGCTGGATATCCGGCGCTTGCGCTAGCACACGCCGGGACAAGTTGTTCCGCCTTGCCATCGGCCGGCCGGGAGGCGGCAAGATCAAATATTTTGGCGGGCAGACGGATGTGTTGTAGCTTTTCGTGCCGGTTGCCCGGAAAACCAGGGACATGCGGACACTGCCGCGGCCCGCCGGCTGCCGGGGCCGGGTTGCGGGTAGGCCCGGCGCTTATCGGCGAATAGGGAAGCAGAGCATGCCCACAGGGACGGTCAAGTGGTTCAATACCAAGAAGGGCTACGGATTCATCGCCCCGGACGAGGGAGATCGCGACGTATTCGTGCACATTACCGAGGTCCAGAACGCTGGATTGCCAGGACTGGCTGAGGGCCAGAGAATATCGTTCGAGATCATGGACGAGCCGAAGGGGCTGAAAGCGATCGGTCTGTCGGCGGTCGACGGCTGAGGCCGGTCGCCGCGGCGGTCGGTATCGGCGCGGTCGGCGGCTTCCCTACACGGCCGTCGATTCCGGCTGGATCACGCGGGTCTTCGGGAACACCGCGGTGCCGGTGGTGCCCCTTCCGACCTCGCTGGCGAGGCTGAACCGGCCGCCGTGCAGCTCGACCAGGGCCTTGACCAGTGGCAGCCCCAGTCCCGTGCCGTCATGCTGCCGCACGAGGGGGTTGCTGAGCCGCACGAACGGCGAGATGACGCGCTCCACCTCGTCCGCTGTCATGCCCCGGCCGTCGTCGGCAACGGTCAGCACGATGCCGCCATCGGTGTCCCGATGTGCACTCACTGTCACATGGCCGCCGTCCTGCATGTAGCGGACCGCGTTGCCGGCGAGATTGACGACGATCTGCTGGATCTTGTGCGGGTCGCCGAGCAACAGCGGCAGATTTTCCTCGACGTCCCGAACGAGCCTGATCTCGGCGGCCTTCGCGTCCTCCTCGACGAAACGGAGGGCCTTTTCGATCTCGTCGCCGATCACCACCGCCTGTTCATCCAGCTCGAGGCGGCCGGCCTCGATACGGGATATGTCCAGGATATTGTTGATCACCGCCAGCAGGTGCCGGGCGCTGTCGTAAATGTCGCTGGCATAGTCGACATAGCGCTCGTCGCCGAGCGGGCCGCGGAGCTGCTGCTTCATGACTTCGGAGAACCCGATGATCGCGTTGAGCGGCGTTCGCAGCTCATGGCTCATGGTCAAGAGGAAATCCGTTTTCGCCCGGTTTGCCGAATCGGCGCGCCGCTGCTGTGACGCGAGATGTTCCTGACGCTCCTTGAGCGCAGTTATGTCGGTGCGGATGCTGACGCAGCCGCCGTCCGCGGTGCGTCGCTCGCTGACCCTGAGCCAGCGGCCGTCCGTGTGCTTGACCTCGAATTCCTCGGCCGGGTGGCGGTGCATGCGCATGCGGCGCCGGATCCACTCCTCCTCGTTTCCGATCGCATCGGCCACGAGGCCGTGCGAGACATAGGCCCGCACGATCTCCTCGAAAGACGTGCCGGGCACCAGGACTTCGGCGATCGGCGCATGGATCTCACGGAAGCGCTGATTGCACTGGACCAGCCGGTCGTTGCTGTCGAACAAGCTGAACCCGTCCGAGAAGCTCTCGACGGCCTCCGACAGGCGTGAAAGGGCGCTTTCCTCGGCGGCCTGGGCGCGCCGGGCTTCGCGGATTTCGTGCAGCAGCAGGAGCATCAAGCAGCCGCCGCTCAGCAGAATGCCCAGCGAGGCCAACAACAACTCCACATAGCCGCGGTCGAGACGCGCGCTGCGGATGGTCGCCGCGCCCTCCTGCCATTGTCGCGCATCCATCAGCGTCCGATGCAGCGGCGCGAGCAGCCCATGCAATTCCTGCCGGATCCTCAGATAGCGCTCGCGGTCGCCCCGTTCCAGCGCCTGGACCTCAGGCTCCATGCGCTCCAGAACTTCGATGGCCGCCCTGGCCGCTTCCTGCGTGTCGCCGATCTTGGACAGCCGGCGGCCCTCGCGGCCCTCCAGGAACAGGGGCAGCCGGCTCCAGAAGATCTCCATGCGCTCGATGACGTCCTCGCGGCTGATCAGATCGTCGTCGCCGTACATGTAGATGTCGAGCGAATACAGAAAACGGGTCAGTTCGATCTCGGCCTGGTAGATCACCCAGGTGGCGTCCGTGATCTCCGCTTGCGCCAACTGCTCGTATTTGCGCAGATTGTCGAAACTGAAGATCATGCTGACCGAAAAGGCCAGCATGGTCAGACCCAGCAGAGTATAGACGCTGAAGACTCTCCGCAGTTTCATGTGCGTTCTAGTGAGCCGGCCGGCAAGCCCCCCGCCGTCGGCTCCTGTCCGCAACCCGCGATCGAGGACACTTCAGTTTTCCCCCTCTGCAGCTGTCGATCCGTGATGCGCCGTCATCGCTTCCTCACCGTGCCTGTCGCCAGGATAGCAGGACGCTCGTTCGGTTCTCGTCTACGCGGTAACTGTAGTCCGCCAGCGCGAGCGCTTCCAGCCCATTGCATCGCCTTAAGGCAGCAGCCACGCCCAAGGCCGGCTGCGTTACAGTGTTCGATCGGCGTGAAGAAACAATTAAACGGTACCGCGCCAAGCCGCAGCGCTTCCGGGCTTGACGCGCCGGGCCGACGACCTTATGTTCCGCGCCGAACGTTGCAGGGGTCGCCCCGGCTCGGGGTGGCGGAGAGACATGAAAGTCGTGAATTCGCTGAAGTCGATGAAGCAGCGGCACAAGGAATGCCGCATCGTGCGCCGCAAGGGCCGGCTGTACGTCATCAACAAGCGCAATCCGAGGTTCAAGGCCCGCCAGGGCTGACGACGGGCGCGGTCGCGCCTGCGGTCCCGTCGATCCTGATGAACCGCGCCAGACGGCGCGGTTTTCACGTTTGTTGCGACAGACGGTTTTCGTTTGGCCCGATTGCTGCTATCACCGGATTTCGCAACAGCAGGCGGAATTGTGACAGATGAAAATGCCGGAGCCCGATGCGGGTGTGCTCGCGCGGCGCGCCGAAATCGCCCAGGCGCTGACGGCGATCGTCCCCGGCGACGGGGGCGTCATCGTCGACCCCGACGAATTGCGGCCCTACGAATCCGATGGCCTGACCGCCTATCGGCAGCCGCCGATGCTGGTGGTCTTGCCGGAGACCACGGAGCAGGTCCGCAGGGTGTTGCGGTATTGCCATGAAAACGGAGTCAAGGTGGTGCCGCGCGGCGCCGGCACGTCGCTGTCCGGCGGGGCGCTGCCCCTGGCCGACGGCGTCCTCCTCGGGATGGGCCGGTTCAACCGGATCCTTGAGATCGACTACGACAACCGCTGTGTCGTCGCCCAGCCGGGCGTTACGAATCTCGGCATTACCAAGGCGGTCGAACACAAGGGTTTCTATTACGCACCGGATCCGTCCAGCCAGATCGCCTGCTCCATTGGCGGCAACATCGCGGAAAACGCGGGGGGCGTTCATTGCCTCAAATACGGGCTGACCACCAACAATGTGCTGGGCCTGGAGCTGGTGATGATCGACGGCGAGGTCATCCGCGTCGGCGGCAAGCATCTGGACGCTGAGGGCTATGACCTGCTCGGCGTCCTGACCGGCTCGGAGGGGCTGCTCGGGGTGGTCACCGAGGTCACCGTGCGTATCCTGCGCAGCCCGGAAACCGCGCGGGCGATGTTGGCCGGGTTCCAGACGAACGAACAGGCCGGAGACTGTGTCGGCCGGATCATCGGCGCCGGCATCATTCCCGGCGGCATGGAGATGATGGATGGTCTTGCCATCCGGGCGGCGGAGGAGTTCGCGCATGCCGGTTACCCGCTCGACGTCGAGGCGCTCCTCATCATCGAACTCGACGGCCCGGAGCGGGAAGTGGACGACCTGATCGGGCGCGTCACCGGTATCGCCACGGAAACCGGAGCGTCGACGATCCGAATCTCCGAGAGCAATGCCGAGCGGGAGGCGTTCTGGGCCGGCCGCAAGGCCGCGTTTCCCGCGGTCGGCCGGATTTCCCCAGACTATTACTGTATGGATGGCACGATCCCGCGGCACCGGCTGCCGGAAGTTCTGCGCCGGGTCACCGAGCTCTCCCGGCAGTATGGCCTCCGCGTGGCCAACGTCTTCCATGCGGGCGACGGCAACCTTCATCCCTTGATCCTTTACGATGCCAATATCCCCGGCGAGCTCGACAAGGCGGAGGCGTTCGGCGCCGACATCCTGAAGTTGTGCGTCGAGGTCGGCGGCGTGTTGACGGGCGAACACGGGGTCGGTGTCGAGAAGCGCGACCTGATGACGGAAATGTTCTCCGAGGACGACCTCAACCAGCAGCAACGGCTGAAATGTGCGTTCGATCCGGGGTCCCTCCTCAACCCGGGCAAGATGTTCCCGGAGCTGCATCGCTGCGCGGAACTCGGCCGTGTCCACGTCCACCGCGGCAAGCTGCCGTTCCCAGATATTTCGCGTTTCTGACCGGACGATGGTTGTGAGCGAGACAATCCGCCCCGAATCTGCCGACCAACTGCGCGACCTGCTCGCCTGGGCGGCGTCCGAGTCCAAACCACTGGAGATTGTCGGGTCGGGCAGCAAGCGCGCCCTCGGTCGCCCGGTCGCAGCGGATTACGTGGTGGAACTCGGTGCGCTGTCGGGGATCTCGCTGTACGAGCCGGACGAACTCGTCCTGTCCGCCGGCCCCGCAACCCCGCTTGCCGAGATCGAAACCGCGCTCGCCGAGAAGAACCAGCGGCTCGATTTCGAACCGCCCGATTACGGCCCGCTACTGTCGGCGCCGGGCGGCGTACGGGCCGGCGGCGCCGACCGGACGAACGCGCCGCCGACCGGTACGCTGGGCGGCGCGCTGATGTGCAACCTGTCCGGGCCCCGCCGCGTCAAGAGCGGTGCCGCGCGGGATCATTTCCTCGGTTTTACCGCGGTGTCGGGGCATGGCACGGTCTTCAAGTCCGGCGGCCGGGTGGTCAAGAACGTCACCGGATACGATCTCAGCAAACTGATGGCCGGATCCTGGGGAACGTTGGCGGTAACCACCGACGTGACCATCAAGGTTCTCCCTGCGGCCGAAAAGGCGCGCACGGTGCTGGTGTTCGGAGGCGATGCGGCAATCGGCGGGCGTGCGATGACGCTGGCGCTGAACAGCCCATACGATGTGTCTGCAGCAGCCTGGCTTCCGGAGTCACTGGCCGCGCAGTCGGCTATCGACATGGTTTCGGCGGGCAAGGCATCCGTTGCCGCCATCCGGGTCGAGGGGTTCGGGCCGTCGGTCGAATACCGTTGCCGAATCCTGCGGGAGCAGCTCGGGGCGCTGGGCCCGACGGAGGAGCTGCACAGCACCAATTCCGTCGAGTTCTGGAAGGAAATCCGCGATGTCATGCCGTTTGCCCGCCCTGGCGACGAGCGACTGGTCTGGCGGCTTTCGGTGCCGCCGGCGGCGGGCCCCGGCATCGTTGCCGCGCTGGCCGAGGAGGACGGAACGGATGGCTTCCTCGACTGGGGCGGCGGTCTCGTCTGGCTTGCCGTTCCGCCCGGCGCGGAGGCGCGGGAGCCGGCCGTGCGGGAGGCGGTTGCGCGCAGCGGCGGCCACGCGACGCTGTTCCGTGCGCCGGCGGAGTTGCGCGGCACCGTGTTGGTCTTCCAGCCGCAGGAAACAGCAAAGGCGGCCCTGACGAAACGCATCAAGGCAGCGTTCGACCCGGCCGGCATCCTCAACCCCGGCCGCATGTATCCGGAATCCTAGGAGACGGAGGCGCCGGCCATGCAGACCCGTTTTTCGCCCGAGCAGCTTGCCGATCCGGACATCAAATCGGTCAACGACATCCTGCGCGCCTGCGTCCACTGCGGGTTCTGCACGGCGACTTGTCCGACATACGTCCTGCTCGGCGACGAGCTGGACAGCCCGCGGGGCCGGATCTACCAAATCAAGGACATGCTCGAGGAGAATCGCCCGGCACCGGCCAGTGTCGTCAAGCATGTCGACCGATGCCTGTCGTGCCTGTCCTGCATGACGACCTGCCCCTCGGGCGTCCATTACATGCATCTGGTCGATATTGGCCGGGCGCATATCGAGAAGACCTATCGGCGGCCGCTGGCCGAGCGCTGGCTGCGACGCCTCCTGGCCCTGGTGTTGCCGCACCCCCTCTTGTTCCGCATCTCGCTTGCCGGGGCGTATTTCGTGCGGCCGTTCCGGCGGCTGCTGCCGCGTCGCTTCGCGGCGATGCTGGCGCTGGCGCCGCAACGCCTGCTGCCGCCGTCGCCGATCGGCCGCCCGCAGGTGGTGCCGGTACCCGGCGCGCGGCGCGGCCGCGTTGCCCTGATGACAGGTTGTGCCCAGCAGGTGCTGAGCCCGGCGATCAACGAAGCGACCGTGCGGCTCCTGACCCGCCACCGCATCGAGGTCGTCATCCCGCGCGGCCAGGGTTGCTGCGGGGCGCTGGTCCACCACATGGGTCGGACGGAAGAGGCGCATGCCCAGGCCGCGCGCAATATCGCGGCCTGGACACGTGAGATCGAGCGCGGCGGGCTCGACGCGATCATCATCAATACCAGCGGCTGCGGGACCACCGTCAAGGACTACGGCTTCATGTTCCGCAACGACAAGGAGCTGGCCACGGACGCCGAAAAGGTCGCGCGGCTGACCCGCGACATCACCGAGTACATCGCCGAGATTGGCCTGGGCGAGACGCGACGTCCCGGCGCGTTCCCCGTCGCCTACCATTCCCCGTGCTCGATGCAGCACGGCCAGCGGATCACGGCCGTGCCCAGGGATCTCCTGCGGCAGGCCGGATTCGAGATCCGCGAGATCGCCGAGGGCCACCTGTGCTGCGGATCCGCGGGGACATACAACATCATGCAGCCCGAACTCGCGACCCGCCTGCGGGACCGCAAGATCGCCAACATCGACGCGACCGGCGCGCCGGTGGTCGCCACCGGCAATATTGGCTGCATGTCGCAGCTCGCCACCGGGACCGAGAAGCCGGTGGTGCATACCGTCGAACTCCTCGACTGGGCGACCGGGGGTCCGCTGCCCACCGCCCTGCAGGGGCGCGATCTCGGCCCCGTCGCCGCGCTCAGCGCCACGACGATCGCCGCCGAGTAGGGCGGATTCCTTAGGGGTGCCCCGCTGCAGCCACGAGATCGCGATTGGCTCCGATCTTAAGATCGTTTCTGGGTCGTCAGAACCGTGAAGCCTTCGCCGACGATCGAGCGCCCGATCTCCCCATTGAAGCCCGCGCCGCGCAGAACAGATTCTTGCTCTTCACGTGTCGGCACGACATTGCCCCAGGTAAGTTCCTCGAACCCGGTCTGTACAGGGAACAGAAACTCTGCCTCTCGTGATTCTGCGAGCGTCGAGGGATAGGTCTCGTCGATGATCATGAGCCATCCATCGGCGACAAGCGCCCCGTGGCAGGCGGTAACCACATCTTGCCTGAACGCGGGTGCAATCTCGTGGAGAACCTCGATCATGACCGCCGCGTCGACCGATCTTTCCGCCACGGCGGCGGTGATGTCGCCTTCAATCAGGTGAACGCGATCGGATATGCCGGCGGCCTCAATCGCGGCACAAGCCGCTTTCATGCCGGTAGGGTCGATGTCCACGCCCACGCATCGAGCTTGCGGAAAGGCTTCGGACAACTGAACGAGGTGACGGCCGGTTCCACAGCCGACCTCAAGGATCGTCCCTCCTGCAACGAGACGCTCTTTGAGGCCAGGCAATTCCGGCAGGAGCTTCCTCGCGCTCAGCACCTGGAGGCCCGCCGTGCTTTCCGCAACCACTTCGGCGAAGGCTTTGCTCCGGCCCTGAAATGGTACGGTCTTCCCCGTTCGGAATGCTTCGAGACAGTAACGATGGTCCTCGGTCGCAAACTCGGTGCCCAAGCGAACGTAGCCGCCGAGATAGCGCGGGTGGGTTGACTTGCCCAATATCTGGTCGATGTAGGGGGGCCAGATGAAACCCACGGTCGTCCTCGCCGTCGAGCAACCCAAAGGAGTAGGCAGTCTTGCACCAGGTCTCGACGTAGGGAGTGTGCAGGCCCAGGCTCTCTGCGATCTGGTGCGCCTTCACACCGGGAGTTGCGGCGATCGTTTTGAACATCCCCAGGCGAACACCGAGGTCAATCAGATGCATGGCGTTAAAGCCACGCCGCCACTCGAATATCTTCGCAACTTGGGCCTCCGCAGTCGGCCCATCCGGTTCGCCCTTCTTGTCATTATGTGACATCCGTATCCTCCCTCTCTGAACTTCGCTGTTATCGTCTTTCTGTCTCCGCGAGGTCAGCAAAGCTAAAAGGTAGCCCAAAACGCGCTGCCAAATTGGCTTCGGCGACTGTCTCCACTCAGTCGAGCCAGGCGAATTTTGCTGTGAAGTGGCGCAATGCGAGGGCTTCCCAAGTGATTTTCATACCGCGCAGTTTATCGCGGACCTCGAAGACCTCGAGGATCGCTTCGACGACGTAATCCATGTGGCTCTGGGTATAAACGCGCCGCGGGATTGCGAGGCGCACCAGATCGAGCGCCGTTTCTGTCTCGGATCCGTCGGGTTGCCGGCCGAACATCACCTGGCCGATTTCGCAGCCGCGGATGCCGCCATGCAGATAGAGCGCCACCGACAGCGATTGCCCCGGATAGTGCAGCGGCGGGATATGCGGCAGCGCCGCCCGCGCATCCAGATAGACGGCATGTCCGCCGGCCGGCCGTACGATCGGCACACCCGCATCGATAAGGTGTTGCGCGACATACTGGGTCGAGACGATGCGGTATTTCAGATAATCCTCCTGCACGACCTCGGCGAGACCGACCGCAATGGCCTCGAGGTCGCGTCCGGCCAGGCCGCCATATGTCGGGAAACCCTCCGTTACGATCAGCCGGTTGCGGCAGTTCACGGCCCACTCCTCGTTGTTCATGGCGAGCCAGCCGCCGGTGTTGACCAGACCGTCCTTCTTGGCGCTCATGGTGCAACCGTCGGCATGCGCGAACATTTCACGGACGATGTCCTCGACCGGCATGTCGCCGTAGCCCGGCTCGCGAAGCTTTATGAACCAAGCGTTTTCGGCAAATCGGCAGGCATCGATGAAAAGCGGAATACCGTGCCGCCGGCAGACTTCGCGCGTCGCTCGGATGTTTTCCATAGAAACCGGTTGCCCGCCGCCCGAATTGTTGGTGACCGTGAGCATGCACAGCGGGATCGCATCGGCGCCCCTTTCCGCTATAAGTGCCTCCAGGCGCGGGACATCCATGTTGCCCTTGAACGGAAAGTCGAGTGCCGGCTGCAGCGCCTCGGGGACCACAAGATCGACCGCCTCCGCCCCTTGTGCTTCGATGTTTGCGCGCGTTGTGTCGAAATGACTGTTGTTGGGAACGCACTGGCCCGGTTTCAGCACGACGGAAAACAGGATGTTTTCCGCCGCCCGACCCTGGTGCGTCGGGATAATGTAGTCGAACGGCATCAGGTTGCGCACCGCAGCCTCGAACCGCGCGTAGGAGGGGCTGCCGGCATAGGATTCGTCCCCCAGCATCATCGCCGCCCACTGGCGCGAGCTCATCGCCGAGGTGCCCGAATCGGTCAGCAGGTCAATAAGCACCTGGTCGGCGGCCAGCCGGAACGGATTCAAGTGGGCTTCCTCGATGAAGCCTCGGCGTTCCTCGCGGGTCGTCATCCGGATCGGTTCGACAGATTTGACGCGGTGCGGCTCGATGATTGTTTTCATGACGACCTCCTGGCACCTGGTGACGGGAGATAAATGCACCCGTGGGTGCCGTGCTTCAACTTTATGAGACCATTCCTCGCCGTCATTAGATATGCATCCTATCTCAAGCCTGGCCCGATGACACCGGCGCAGTCCGGCGATACACATCCGATCAAAGAGGACAACGCGAATCATGCACTCTGAGAAGATCACGTTCCCGGGATCCCGCGGCGAGCCCCTGGCCGCACGGCTGGACCGGCCCGACGGCGACATCCACGCCTACGCGCTGTTTGCCCACTGCTTTACCTGCTCGAAGGACACGCTTGCGGCGGCCCGCATCTCGGAGGCGCTGGTCGCGCACGGCTATGCCGTCCTGCGTTTCGACTTCACCGGCCTCGGCGGCAGCGGCGGCGAATTCGAGAACACCGATTTCTCGTCGAACGTCGGCGATCTTCTCAAGGCGGCCGAATTTCTGCGCGGGCAGTTCGCAGCGCCGGCGCTGCTGATCGGGCACAGCCTCGGCGGCGCCGCGGTGTTGGCAGCCGCCACGGACATTCCCGAATCCAGGGCCGTTGCGACGATCGGGGCGCCGGCGGAACCGGCCCATGTGGCCCGCCATCTTGCCGCGGCGCGGCCCGAGATCGAGGCCAGGGGCATCGCGGAGGTCACGATCGCCGGGCGCTCGTTCCAGATCCGCAAGGAATTCCTCGACGATATCGAAGGGACGAGACTGCAGGCGAAAATCGCCGCCCTACGCAAGGCCTTGCTTGTGTTCCATGCGCCACGCGACGAGATCGTCGGGATCGAGAATGCCGAGCAGATCTTCAAGGCGGCGAAACACCCGAAGAGCTTCGTCTCGCTGGACGGCGGCGACCATATGCTGGGCCGCAAAGAGGACGCGCGCTGGGTGGCCGGCATCCTGTCCGGCTGGGCTGCCCGCTATGTCGGGCAGCAGGGAGCGCCCGTGCCGGACGAGACCACGGCCGCAGAGCACGGCACGGTCCTCGTGGAGGAGACGGGGGAGGGGCGCTATGCCCAGCGCGTCGTTGCCGGCCGCCACCGAATGAAAGCGGACGAGCCTGAATCGGTGGGCGGCGATGACAGCGGTCCCGGTCCTTACGAGTATCTGCTCGTCGCGCTCGGCGCCTGCACGTCGATGACGATCCGCATGTACGCCGAGCGCAAACAGTGGCCGCTGGACCGCGTCTCCGTCCGGCTGCGCCACAAGAAGATCCACGCCGAGGACTGCGCCGACTGCGAGACCAAGGACGGCAGGATCGACTGGATCGATCGCGACATCACGCTGTCGGGCCCACTCGATGAGGCGCAACAGGATCGCCTGCTGGAAATCGCCGACAAGTGCCCGGTTCACAGGACCCTGCACAGCGAGACGAAAGTCGCAAGCCGGCTCACGTCGTGAGGCGCATGGCGCCTCGCGCGCCCCTGCATCAGCTCGAATGCAGCGCCGTCAGGGTCCGCTGCAGCAGGATGACGGCATTGCGCCACACCGCGTTCCGCCAGGCGGGGTCGCTGGGAAACAGCAGGGGGCGCGGATCCGGCACCGCTTCACCCCGTGGCCGGATGGTGAGGGTGTCCAGCACCGACATCATGGAGTAGGTCCCGAACGCGGCCGAGAATGCCGTTATCTCAGCTTCCGGCAGGCGGCGGATCAGCCCGGTCGACAGCGCGTCCGGCTGCTGCGGGGCTGTCGCTCGCGCGTCGGATGGTTCGCCGAGCCCGAACCACGACCGGACGCGCCGCGCGCCCGCGCTGTCGGGCGGGTGACAGGGCGCGATCTCTGCCTCGCCGAATGGGCCGAGGCCGACCCGGATGTCCGCGAACGCGATGCGACCGACGGCCGCCGAGCTGAGCCACTTCACAAGGTCGTCCAGGACGGCGCCGGGATAGCCCGCAATCGTCTGCGCGTCCGCCTGCGCCAACGGCTTGCCCATCGAATCGACGCCCTTGCGTCGTGCGTATTCGGCGTATCGCTTCTCGACCTTGGCCAGCAGGTCGTCCTCCCATTCCGGCGGCGGCCCGCCGACGGTCTCCGCGTCCCCGCCCGCAGGCGGCACCGGGCCGTGATGCACGAGGAGGATCGCCGTATCGTGCGGCAGGTGGGCGGTCGCGAACTCCTTGAGCCAGCCGACCAAAATGGCCGAACAACACAGCGCATCGGCCTGACGGTCGCCGCCGCAGACGACCAGCATGTGACGCGCAGCGGGATCCCCCAGCCGCACCGAATCCGCAAGCGGCGCGCGGGATACGCCGGGCGCCGCCGGTGCCCGGTAGGCCTGGGGAAGCAGGCGCAGCGCGCGGCACGCCGACAGGAATTTCCCGCGTGCGCTCTGGTAGTCGTCGGCGAAATACGTCTCGGGGTCCATCGTCTTTTTGCCGCTACGGCCCGGACCGCACGTTACCGTTGCGACGGGGGCGATGCGAGTCATTTGCCGTCTTGCGGAAAGCGGTCCATATTCGGAGCATGCAGCGATTTTTCGGAGTGTTGATTGCCGCGGCTATGGGCGCGGCCCTGTATGCCCCGGCGGCCGCAGACCAGACCGACCCGCGGCTGGACGATCTGTTTGCCGGGCTGAAGGCGACGGGCAGTGCGCGCGAAGCTCATGAAATCGAGCAGATGATCTGGTTCATCTGGTCACGCTCGTCGTCGGCCGGCGCCAACCTGATGCTGCGGCAGGGCACGCAGTACATGAACGAAGGCAGGCACGAGGCCGCCGAGGCGAACTTCGATGCCGTGGTCGAGCTGGCACCGGATTTCGCGGAGGGCTGGAACAAGCGGGCGACGGTCCGCTACCTGAGGGGCGACTACCAGGGATCGATCGACGACATCAAGCGCACGCTGGCACTCGAACAACGGCATTTCGGAGCGCTGTCCGGCCTGGGGCTGATCTACGATGCAATGAACGAGAAGAAAGCGGCGATCGAGGCGTTCCGTGCGGCACTCGCCATCAACCCGCACATGGAGAACATCGACGACCGGCTGAAGGAACTGGTCAAGGAAGTCGAGGGCGTGGAGCTCTGAATCACCGGCCCTGGAGCATTATCCGTTTCGTTCGCTCCAGCCCGCTCCGCCACCCGGCCGCCCACAATGTAAGATACCGTTGGGTGGCCGGGTGGGGGGAGCGGGCCGGTGCCGATTCCACGTAAGTGAGTGATTTTCTAGCCCTTGTGGACGCGGGCGATCCGCAGGATGTTGGTGGTTCCCGGGGTGCCGAACGGAACCCCGGCGGTGATCACGATGCGCTCTCCGGCTTCGGCGAAACCGTACGTAAGTGCCGCTGCCGACGCCTTCCGTTCCATGTCTGGGAAGCTGCGCGCGTCGGCGGTGTGAATCGACCGGACGCCCCAGACGACGGCCAGCCGGCGCGCCGTCGCCAGTTTCGGTGTCAGCCCCATGATCGGCACATCGGGCCGCTCGCGGGCGATCCGCATGGTCGTCGAGCCCGACGAGGTATAGGTCACGATGCCCCTGGCCGACAATGTGTGGGCCGCCTGGCGCGCTGCGGCGCTGATAGCGTCGGCCGAGGTCGCCTCCGGGTCGACGCGTTCGGCATCCATGATCTTCCAGTACAGCGGGTCCTGTTCCACGCGGCCGATGATCCGGTCCATGATGGCTGCGGCCTCGACCGGATACTCGCCGCTCGCCGTTTCCGCCGACAGCATCACCGCATCGGCGCCGTCGTAGACCGCCGTGGCGACGTCCGAGGCTTCGGCCCGGGTCGGCGTCGGCGCGTGCACCATCGATTCCAGCATCTGTGTTGCCACGACCACGGGACGGCCGATCGTGCGGCAGGCGCGCAGGATGCGCTTCTGCATCACGGGCACGTCCTCCGGCGGCATCTCGACGCCGAGATCGCCGCGCGCCACCATGATGCCGTCGCAAAGCTCGACGATTTCGTTCAGCCGGTCCAGCGCGGCCGGTTTCTCGAGCTTGGCCATGATGGCACAGCGCCCGCGAACGATCTGCCGCGCTTCGGCGATGTCCTCGGGCCGTTGGACGAAGCTGAGCGCCACCCAGTCGATGCCGAGACGCAGCGCGAACCGCAGGTCGGCGCGGTCCTTCTTCGTGATCGGCGTGAGCGGCAGCACGACACCGGGCACGTTGACGCCCTTGCGATCGGAGAGCGTGCCGCCGGTGACGACGCGCGTGTCCGCGAAGGCCGGACCGCATTTCGAGACCTTCAGCCGGATGCGCCCGTCATCCAGGAGCAGCTGCGACCCCTTGCGCAGCATCTGGAAGATCTCCTTGTGCGGCAGGCAGACGCGCCTGGTGTCGCCGGGCGTCTTGTCGAGGTCGAGACGGAATGCCTTGCGCGGCTCAAGCTCAACCTCGTTGTCGCGGAAGACGCCGACCCGGAGCTTGGGCCCCTGCAGATCGGCGAGCACCGCGGTTGGCCGGCCGAGACGCTTTTCCGTGTCGCGGATGATGTCATGGCGGCTGCGGTGGTCGTCTTGGCTGCCGTGGCTGAAATTCAGGCGGAAGACGTCGACACCGGCGCGGAACAGCGCCTCGATCACCTCTGGCGATGAACTGGACGGGCCGAGCGTGGCGACGATCTTTGTGTGATGTTGACGAACCATGGTTTCCGATTGTTTCTCATTCGGTCGGACGGGCCGGGAAGCACAGGGTGAACGTGCCGGATCCGCGGCCGCGGATTAGCGGACAGGTTAGCAACTTCGCGGCATCTGTCACGCCCGCAATCGCAGCGTCAGCGGCTGCCGCGGCGCGCCAGCACGATGCCCCAGAGGATCACCGCGCCGCCCGTTGCCTGCCAGGGGGTTACCGCTTCCGCAAGTACGACCCACGCCAGCGCCGCCGCCGCGACCGGTTCGAGCAACAGGCCGACCGAGGAGAAGCCGGGCCGCAGATGCGCCAGCGCGTATGCGATCAATCCCTGACCGGCGGCGTGCGACAGCAGCGCAAGGCCGACCAGCATGGCCCAGCCGTAAAGGGTGACAGCGACCAGGTCCTCGCCCATGATCCAGGCGACCGGCAGCAGGACGGCGGCGGTGCCGACCGACCCCCAGGTCATGATCGTTGCCGCCGAAAAGCCGGCGCGCAGCCGCGAGATCGCAAGGATGTAGCAGGCCAGGAACATAGCGGTGACGATGCCGAACAGGTCGCCCAGCAGATTGCCCGGTTCGACGGCAAGGCTGCCGCCGGCCAGAAGGGCGGCCCCGGCCAACGCGAGACCCATCCCCGCCAGGTAGAGACGCGTGACCCTGTGGGCGAACAGCAACCACGCACCCAAGGTGACGAAGATCGGGGCCGCATTGGCGAACAGGGTCGCATTGGCGACGCTGGTGTGGAGGATGGACAGGTGCCAGAACGCAAGGTCGCCGGCAAAGAAGGCGCCGGCCAGCAGCAACTGCAGGTAATCGCGAGTGTGGGCGGGCCGCCGGCTAGCCGGGTCCTGCCGCCGGTCGACCGCCAGCCACAGGGCCAGCACGGGGATCGCCAGGAACGGCCTGTAGAACGCGGTCGCCATGGGGCCGAGCTCGCTGAGCCGCACGAAGATCGGCGATGCACCCACCAGCACCGCACCCAGCAGAAGGGCGGCCAGGGCCGGCCGGTCGGCGGGCTTCACCTGCGGCAGTGAGAGGCGGTCGGTCATGCCCGATCTATTCCGATGTGCTGGTCATTGCATGCCGGTGTAGCCCGGGCAGGCCGAGGGGTGCAATGGGACAGGGGCGACGCTGGTCACTTTTCGATCGATCGATTTCCGCTATATTGGAGCCATGATCGGCACCGTACCCAGACAGGGCAGCGGCAGGGACCTGTTGGGTCCGGACGACCCGCCCGCCGTTACCGTGGCAAATCCCGATGGCGGAGCGCCGGCCGTCCTGCTGTGCGACCATGCCAGCAATCGCGTGCCGGCGGCGCTCGACGATCTCGGGCTCGACGAGGCAGCGCGATCGCGGCATATCGCCTGGGACATCGGCGCCGCGGAGGTCACCCGCCACCTGGCGGAACTGCTCGATGCCCCCGCCCTGTTGTCGGGTTATTCGCGGCTGGTCATCGACTGCAACCGCAGTGTCGACGATCCGACCGCAATGCGCCAGATCAGCGACGGGACCGTCGTGCCGGGCAACCGCGGTCTGGACGAGGCTGCGCGGGCGCAGCGTGCGGCGGTGTGTTACTGGCCGTATCACAGTGTGGTCACCGCGACCATCGAACGGGTCGCGGCACGCGGGTTCGTGCCGGCGATCATCTCCATCCACACCTGTACACCGGTGATGAAGGGGTTCGAGCGGCCCTGGCACGTCGGCGTCCTCTCCAACGTCGACCGCCGGATGGCGGATCTCCTGATCGCCGAGCTGGCCCGCGACACGGCCCTGTGCATCGGCGACAACCAGCCCTATTCCGGGCTCGACCCGCACGGCTACTCGATCGAGACGCATGCATTGCCCGCCGGCCGGCCCAATGTCCTTCTGGAGATCCGCCAGGACCTCGTCGACACCCAGCACGGGGCGCGGCACTGGGCGATGCTGATCGGTACGGCAGTTCAGGCGGTCATGGCGCATCCCGATCTGCTGCCAGCGATCGGAACGGAAGTGCGTGCGGCGTCATGAACCGGGACAGCACGGCAGGTTTTACCATCGGGATCGAGGAGGAGTATCTCCTCGTCGATCCGCATACCGGCGCCCTGGCCGACGATCCGACCGAGGAGATCCTCGCCGAATGTGCGGCCGGGGTCGACGACAGCATCGGGCTGGTGGTGCCGGAGTTCCTGCGGGCGCAGGTCGAAGTGGGCAC
>JBFIFO010000054.1:0-22678 GCA_041602815.1 Alphaproteobacteria bacterium
GAAACGAGCATTTTTCTGGATCGCCACGGCTGCTCCGCAGCCTCGCGATGACGAAATCCTGTTCCGCGCAAAGGTCTCCAGCATGAGGCTCAACCGCTTGTGCCCTCACCCTGAGGAGGTTGCGAAGCAACCGTCTCGAAGTATGAGGTCGCTAGGTATCGACGCCGGCTCATCCCCTTCACCAGTTCGGGGTCAGGCATGCGTTATTGCTTTATTGCATCGCCGCAAGCGGGGCGCCCTTTGGCCTGACCCCTGAGCCCAACCCTCTCCCGCCAGTTGAGGGGGCAAGTCACCGCCCGCCCGGAGGTCGCGCCATCCCGGGCCCGCCACCCCGGGCCGCCGTGCACGACCACAACTGTGCGTTGACCGATACTTCCGGATAGCCTACCGTGGCTTTCGCGAACTCCCTGCAGGCGCGGCATACCGGTGCGCCACGTCGCGGCTTACGCCCTTCGCCGCGGCGGCGTGCGGGCGTGCGTGGCCGGGCGCCGGAAGCGTTCGGGACCCAACAAGCACCAGCCGATCCCGCAATGGGACCGGTGGAAAACAGGAGAGGAAAGATGAACGGACAATTCGGATTTGCAATCGCGGCGGCGCTGGCCGTCGCCACCATCGTCATCGCCGGCGCGCCGCCGGCTGCCAAGGCCGCGCCGCCGGCCAAGGCGGACTGCAGCAGCTTCGCGGACGTCTTCGACCGGGTGAAATGCCGTCACGACGCCGTCGCCGACCAGATGGCGTATACCGCGGATGAGGCGTTCGCCGACGGCACCGTCATGCGCGGCCGCGCCGGGCCGGAGCGGGCCAAGCATATCGGCAACGCACGGGCGCGTGGGCAGCAGTCCAAGGGCCGGACCACCAAGGCGGCCCTGAAGAGACAGGCCAAGGCCGAGGCGCGGGGCAACCGCAAGGCCGGGCATCTGGTGCCATTGACGGCATTCGACGATGTCAATGACGATGGCATCTGCGACTACGAGCAGGGCGACACGAACGCGCAGTGCGCCGCGGTCGAGCTGGACCAGTTCGGCGAGCTTCAGGCCTGCAACCCGGAAAAGAAGAACAAGGGCAAGGGCAAGGGTAACCCGAGAGGATCGGGCAAGTTCGATGGGCTGGAATGCGACCTCGCGTTCGATCCGGACAATGCCGTCAACGCTGACGAGGCGGCCGATATGGAGCAAGCCGCCGAGCAGATGGAGGAGGCCTTCGACGCGGTGGAGGACGACATGATCGAGATGAACGGGCACCTCGATGCCATCAACGCCGAAACGCCTGTCGGGTTCTCGTCCCTGCGGGCCGCGGCGGCGAATGGTTGCGATATCCCGGTCTTTGGCCCGGCTGCCACCACCGCTGCAAGAGTGTTGCGGATATCGGCGGTCACAGTCCGGGGGGTGGCCTCCGTTCAGGACAGCGTCTTCAGCCAGACCGTCGTTGCGTTCGGGGCCGGCGGCAATCTGCGAAGCTCCGCCTCCTTCTTCGATTACGCCGCTGCGGTGGTCGAGGTGGCCTATGTCATTGCCGACGAGATCGCGACCGATCAGAGCAACCAGGTGCAGGCCGCGACCTCCGCCTGTGTTGTCGATGTGGCCACGCAGGTCGGCGAGGTGGCCGATCAGCTTGCCGCGCTGCAGGCGTTGATGGCGGCGCAGCATGTTCAGATCCAGGCCAACGACAACGCCAACACGGCCGCGACCCAGGCCAACGACAACGCCAACACGGCCGCGCTGCAGGCGCGGCTCAACGAGGTCGAGGCGGAGCTGTCGCGAATCCTGAACACGCCGCACGGCCAGCGCGAGAGCTTCCCCGCGCATTAGAGCTTTGTCCGGTCATTTGGACGCGGGTTTCGCTCTGTCGCGGTGGTGACTCCCACCCCCACCCAACCCTCCCCCATCCCGGGGGAGGGGCGATTTCTTCGGTGTGGCAATAATTCAACCCTCTCCCCTTGCGGGAGAGGGCAGGGTGAGGGGGTGACTCGCCGCCCGCCCGGAGGTCGCGCCACGCCGACGCCGCTCGCCGCTAACTCCTTACCTCGTCGCACAAAACCTGCTAAACTCGCCGGCGCGGGCTAAGCAAAGCAGAACAACACGACGGACAGGGGAGCCATGCACCGCGCAACCATCGCCACGGCCGTCATCGCCGGCCTCTTGGTTGTGGCCGCGTCCGGCCTCGCCGGCTGCCAGGCCACGACGGGCGCAACCTCGCCGGGCGCAACCGCCGCCGCGCCGCCGGCCGCGACCGGGCTGGCGCCGCTCAAGGTGGCGCAGATCGCCTACGAGAAGGGCGACTACGGGACCGCCTGGGAGACGTTCCGGCCGCTCGCCGAAGCCGGCGATGCCGTGGCCCAGGTGTACGTTGCCCGCATGTACTACTACGGCCGCGGCCGCGACCAGGACTATGGCGCGGCGCTGGCCTGGGCGCGGCGGGCGGCGGACCAGGGCAGCAGCGCCGGCCAGTACACGGTCGCCCGCATGTACGAGTCCGGCCGCGGCGTCGCGCAGGACCACGCGGAGGCCGCGCGCTGGTACCGGATGGCCGCCGCGCAGGGCCACACCGGGGCGCAGTACAGCCTGGCGTACCTGTACAAGTACGGACGCGGCGTGCCGGCCGACGAGGCGGCCGAGCTCGCGTGGCTGCAGCGCGCCGCCGAGCAGGGCCATGTGGACGCGCAGTACGGCCTCGCCGTCAAGTACGAGGAGGGCGAGGGGGTCGGCCGCGACGCCGCGGCGGCCGCCCGCTGGTACCGGCTGGCCGCCGATCAGGACCATGCCGACGCGCAGGTCGCGCTCGGCTGGCTGTACGATTCCGGCCAGGGCGTGGCCACCGACCACGAGGCGGCGGTGCGCTGGTACCGCCGCGCCGCCGCCCGGGGCAGCCCCCAGGGGCAGCACAATCTCGGCGTCTCGTACTACCGCGGCGAGGGCGTCCGGCAGAACTTCCGCGAGGCGGTGCGCTGGTGGCGCGCGGCGGCCGAGCTGGGCCACCCGCCGGCGCAGGCCAATCTCGGCTACATGTACCGCCGCGGCCGCGGCGTGAAGGTGGACTTTGGCGAGGCGCTGCGCTGGTACCGCCTCGCCGCCGAGCGCAACGACGACATGGCGCAGACCGAGCTCGGCCACATGTACCGGCAGGGCGAGGGCGTCGAACAGGATCTTGCCGAGGCGGCCCGCTGGTATCTCGAGGCGGCGGCGCAGGGCGACGCCGAGGCGCAGTTCGCGATCGGCTATGCTTACGGCCACGGCGAGGGCGTGCCGGAGAACGACGCCGAGGCCGTGCGCTGGTACCGCAGGGCGGCCGAGCAGGGCTACGTGCCGGCCCAGTTCAACCTCGCCAACGCGTACGATTCCGGCACCGGCGTGATGCAGGACCGGGCCGAGGCGGCGCGCTGGTACTACGCCGCCGCGGTGCGCGGCGACCCGGACGCGCTCAACAACCTCGCGGTGCTGTACTGGGACGGCGACGGCGTGAAGCAGAACCGGGCGATGGCGCTGGCGCTCCTCAACATCGCCGCCGAGCGCGGCAGCCCCCGCGCCGAGACCAACCGCCTGTACTACCTGCCCAAGCTGACCGCCGAGGAGATCCGCAAGTCCGCGGCCCTGACCGAGGAGTGGCGCAGGAAGATCGCGGGGGAATAGGGGCGGCGGAGCCACGCTCGGCCGGTCGCCGGGCTCATCCTAAGGAGGGCGGAAGGCCCATCCCAAGCATGTCGAAGGCCGATCTGCGCCCATGGCGACGGCCGTGCGAGCGAATCTGTGCACCTGCAAGACATGCGTGCAGTGTGGCAATACCCACATCGCCCGGCCTGTTGGCATGTTAACTCCAAACAGGAGCAGCTCGAACACGGGAGGCCAAACGACGGATTTCCGTTGGAAACGTCAAAAGGCCCCGCATGTAACCCGACCCGCCCGTCGAGGGATGAGCTTCAAGAAACCGATCATCGGCGAATGTGGCGGAATGGCCCCGATCATGGCGATACGAACGGGCGGCGAGTACGAGAACGCCGCTGACGGGGAGGGGCCGCGCATTTTTACAAAATCGGCATGTGCTTGCGAACCCAAGCGCATGAATGAAGGAGGATGTTCAGATGGCCACCAAGAAGTCCGCCCAACGGGAAGGGAAGCCGAGGAAGACCAGAAATAAGTTCGACCCCTATCTGAATTTCGTTTTGAACCAAGGAGTCAGAAAACTTCGTACACAGTGCCGTGCTGACTTCAAACGGTTCGCTGCCGAAATGAAGAAGATCGACGAGATATCGAGGAAGGCCGCAACCGAAAAATCCACCGAAAAACGTGAAGAGCTGGAAAAACAAGCCGGCAGATTGCTGGATGAATTGCCGAATTCCATGTTCCGCAGCGTATACTTCCCGGATGACAAGGTTCTGAAGGCGGCGATACCGCCTCAGATCAAGCTCGTCGCTCCGTCGATTTCCGCCTTCATAAAAGGGCAGTTCAACGAGCAGGACCTCTCGGCGCTGGGCATCCGCGTTCGCCAACGAGCGGGTGACATCTGCACGGCGTTCATCCCGCTGAAGATCCTCAACCGGCTTGAGAGTTTCCCCGGCATCGAATGTGTTGAACTGTCACGTCCTTTGCGAGTCGATCTCAACAATTCGCTTCCCTACGGTCAGATTTCCACTTTGCAGGGCGCTCCCCTGAACTTGACGGGAACCGGCGTCGTCGTCGGCATCATCGATACCGCGTTGCACTTCTACCATCCCGATTTTCGCAATAATGACGGTGCGGGCGGCGATGGCCAGGGGTCCAGCCGTGCCTTGTTCATCTGGGACCAGTCGCTGGCACCGCAGGCCGGCGAGGCCGGCCCGCCGGTATTGCCCGGCTTTCCTGCCACCTGGGCAACCTATGGCGTGGAATACTCACAGGCGAACATCAATGCCGACCTCAACGCCTACCAGCCACCGGCAGCACCAGGACAGCCGCCCGCCGCAAACGCCTACACCGTGGTCCGGCACAACTTCGCATCGACGGGTGTCGACATCAGTCACGGCACCCACGTGGCCGGCATAGCGGCAGGAAACGGGCGTGCCCAGGGCGGGACGTTCACAGGCTGTGCGTCGGCCGCCGGTATCATCTTCGTTCGCAACCTCTCATCCAACTACATCCACGGTGACAGCGCCCAGGTCGCGGATGCCTTCGGCTACATCTTCGCCCGGGCGGGCGTGCCGTGCGTCGTGAATATGAGCCAAAGCGACAACATGGGGCCGCACGACGGTTCGACGCTGGGTGAACAGTTCCTCGATAACCTGCTGGCAACTCCCGGCCGCGCCATCACGCTGGCGGCGGGCAACGCGAACAACCGAGGCTCGCACATCACTGGCAACGTGCCACCGGGCGGCAACACCGTCGTGACCGTCGCCTATGCAAACGATGCCTTTGGCAACCCACCCCAATCCAATGACTGGATCGAGATCTGGTACGATGGCCACGACAATCTCAACGTGACCCTGACCATTCCCAGCGGGTCGCTCGCGAATCCCGCCGCTCCCACAACCGTCATCGGGCCCGTCGCGCCGGGCACCACATCGGCGCTGACGACGTTGGCAAACAACGTTCAGGTCCAGATCGTCCACGGGCAGAACGACGCCCGCAACAACGACAACGTGATTACAGTCTTCATCTCCAACGTGAACAACACCAGGCCCATTCCTGTCGGCAACTGGAATGTCCAGTTGACCGGAACTGCGGTGATCAACGGCGCGTTCGAGGGCTGGATCGACCGCAACAACCGAGGGTGGCGTGCCTGGACGGCACCGGTAGAGAACCAGGGCACCATCGCGGTACCGGCCTGCGCCCTTCGAACGATTTCCGTGGGCAACCACGATCGTACCGCGCCGCAGCCGAACATCAGTGGTACGAGTAGCGCGGGCCCGACCCGCGACGGCCGGGTCAAACCGGATATCTCGGCTGTTGGCACCAATGTCACCGCCCCTTGGTACCAGCTCATGAACACTGCCGCCCCCGGTGTCGCCTATAACGCGATCGGTGGCACCAGCATGGCCGCACCCATGGTCGCAGGCACCGTGGCGCTGATGTTCCAGTGTCGCGGAGCCGGTATCACCTGGTCCGACATCAAGCAGCTGCTGCAGGACAACGCGGCTGCGCCGGTTGTCGGAATTCCGTCCAACACCTTCGGCTTCGGCTACCTGCAGGCGGCGAATCTCTGCGCCGGGCCCGTGCCGGCAGTCGATATCTGGCTGCGCGACCATGCTTCCGACACCGGTGTGGAGCCGTTTACCGGCGGTATTGCCTGGCTCAGCCCTGACATTGAGGTGCTGGACATGGCAGGAAACCCCGTATCCAACCCAACACACGATCCCAGCAACTTCGTCAACAACCTCGTGCGGGTCTCGGTGCGGAATCGGGGCACGCTCACGGCACGCAACGTCGAGGTCTATCTCTACTGGGCGGATCCGGCGACCAACATCCCCTTCCCGTCCGAATGGAAGTCGGACGGCATCTACACCGGCGATCCCAACTTCGTTGTGCAGAGCAACAAGATCGTCATTCCTCAATTGGCGGCGGGCGCGACAACAACGGTGCGCTATGCCTGGGCTCCGCCAGCGCCGGGTTCAAACATTCGCGGTGACGACCACTTCTGCCTCACCGTGCGTCTCGAGCACGAGGACGATCCCTCCAACATCGGTGCCGGTGGCTGGGCCATCATCAGCGGAAGCAACAATGTCGCCCTCAAGAACACGCACGTGCAGGAAGTACCTGGCGGCGCTGGCGATGCCGACACTGCCTTCTACGTCAATGGGTCGAACGACCTGGATACGTTGGAGGTCGAGCCGGAAAAGGTCGCCGGACGATTCGAACTGCATCTCCCGGTGCAGGCATTGCCATGGCGCGAGCTGAACTTGGTGAACAAGCTGGGTGCTCCGCGCAAACCGTACGGTGCAGACTGCGCGGAGGATCCTCTTGTCCATCGCGAGAAATCGGTAAAGGGACGAAATGTCGAACTCTTTACCGGATTCCGCGGCGTTGAAGAGATCCGTTTCGCCGGAGGCGTGGCCCGCCTGATCGGCGGCGAGAAGGCGGCCATGACCTTGACCGACATACGCGTACGGCCCGGAACGAAGATGCCGGTTCGCTTGCGGGTCGTTGGCGCCCGCATAGGGGCCGACGGCGGGTTCGTGCACGTGCGCCAGCGATCCGGCGGAAAGACGATCGGTGGCGTTTCTCTCGGGCTCGTGCGCCGGTTGAAGAGGGGCAAGAAGCTGAAGACGTTCCTCAAAGACGGCAAGCTGATCATTGAATGACGATCGAACGAGCGATCACAAGGTCGCACTTCGAGTCGCGGTTGTGAGCGTTCCGTTTCGAAACAGTCGCCGCCAAAATTCGAATGGTTTGCAATATGTCCCTGCGGCAGCCAGGATATGAGAATTCGGCCTGGTTTCGTCCCTGACCCCGCGGGGATCAGCCGACGATCCCGCAAGGACTGGAGCGTCCGTTCATGCCTGGCGCCGGATGTGGTCCGCTTTTAATAGTGCAGCAGCCCCTGCCCGTTTCGGAGTCTCGTCCAAAGTGGCCGGTGGTGCAGTTTCAGAGTGCTAGCCTGGCGAGGGGTCCGGGCTCGCAGGCCCGTTTGCCGGACCGTTGAGCGCGGCGCCTCTGCTGTTTTTCCGGCGTCCCGCATTCTCAACCGCCTTTCCCCGCCGCGCAGGCCGGAGGCCGAACGTCCGGAGCCGTTGCTCCTCCTGCCGCGCGCGCTCCTCTTCCCGCTGCTCGGATTCCTGCAGCCGGGCCTGGCGTTCGGCCTCCCAGACCTGTTCCATCTCGCGCTTCTCGGCGGCGGCGCGACGCCGTTCCAGCGCCTCGGCCTGGCGCGCGAACAGGTGCATCAGGCGCGCCGCCTGGCGCAGATACAGCGCCTCGATCTGCGGGTGCTCGGCGCTGTCCGCCGCCCGCCGCAGCGAGCGCAGCGCCGCCACGTGGACCGCCGCCATCTGCGAGGCCAGCATCGTCTCCAGATGGTCGCGCGGGGCCAGCGCCGCCAGCATCGTCGCCATGTCCTGGTGCCCCACCCCGGCCACCGCCGCCGCCTCCGCCGCCGTTCCGTCCATCGAATTCTCCTTCCGTCCGCTCTATGTTCGCGTTTCGTACCAAGACCCATGATACGGATTGCAGGGTCTACCTTCAAGCAGGACCGGTGCCCACTCGACGCCGGCCAGCGGGATGGCGGCGGGGATCGGGCTTCGGATTTCACATCCGAAGCCCGTGGCGCTGGCCGGCCCCCTTGATCGTCGCCCGCACGCGCCCCGCATGGCCGGATGGCGGCGGGGCTGGGGGCCTCGTGCCGCCATCGGCATCGGATCGCCGATCCGATGCCGTGCTCCCGGGGCCATCCCGGCGCTCGGCGGTGCCGCTGGGTGGGATGGGCTCCGCAAACCCGCAGAAAACCCTAACGCATGGGCTCGTTCCACAGGTCCGGCAGTGAGTCGCCCCGGGTCGCCGGACCCGGTGCGGGCAGGGGCGCACAGCCGGGTCCACCCCGCCGTCCGGGGCGCGGCATCTGGGCGCTTGCGGAGGCGCCGTTCCGGGCGTAAGACGGGCGGGCCAAGCAGGGGCCGGGCGCCCCGCGGCGCGTGACACGGGAGACATCCATGGCCGAAACACTGACATGCACTTCGCCGGTCGACGGCAGCGCCTATGTCGAGCGGCCGCTCGCCTCCGGCGATACGATCGAGGCGGCGCTGGTGGCCGCGGCGACGGCCCAGGCCGGCTGGCAGGCGACGCCGGTCGCGGCGCGCCAGGAGATGCTGGGCCGCGCCGTCGACGCGTTCGTCGCCGAGACCGACGCCATCGCCGAGGAGCTGACCCGGCAGATGGGCCGGCCGGTCGCCCAGACCCCGGGCGAGGTGCGCGGCTTCGCGGAGCGCGCCCGCTACATGATCGAAGCGGCGCCGCTTGCCCTGGCCGACGTCGACGCCGGCCCGAAGGAGGGCTTCCGCCGCTTCATCCGGCGCGAGCCGCTCGGCGTCGTCGCCGTGGTCGCGCCGTGGAACTACCCGTACCTCACGTCGGTCAACGCCGTGGTGCCGGCGCTGATGGCCGGCAACGCGGTGATCCTCAAGCACTCCTCGCAGACGCCGCTGTGCGCCGAGCGCTACGGGAAGATCATGGCCGAAGCGGGCCTGCCCGAGGGCGTGTTCCAGTTCCTGCACATGGGCCACGCGGCGACCGAGCGGCTGATCCGCGATCCGCGCATCGGCTACGTCGCGTTCACCGGCTCGGTGCCCGGCGGCCACGCCATCCAGCGCGCGATCGCCGACCGCTTCATCGGCGCCGGGCTGGAGCTCGGCGGCAAGGACCCGGCCTGGGTGCGCGAGGACGCCGACCTTGCCTTCGCGGTCGAGAACCTCGTCGACGGCGCCTTCTTCAACTCCGGCCAGTCGTGCTGCGGCATCGAGCGCATCTACGTGCACGAGAAGCTCTACGACGATTTCGTCGAGGGGTTCGTTGAGCTGACCCGCAAATACCGGCTCGGCAACCCGCTGGAGAAGGACACCAATCTCGGCCCGATGGTGCGCGCCGCCGCCGCCGATTTCGTGCGCGGCCAGGTCGCGGACGCGGTCAAGGCCGGCGCGCGGTCGCTGATCGACCCGAAGGATTTCGCGATGGACGCGCCCGGCACGCCCTACATGGCGCCGCAGGTGCTGGTCGACGTCGACCATTCGATGCGGGTGATGACCGAGGAGAGCTTCGGTCCGGTGATCGGCATCATGAAGGTGTCGTCCGACGGCGAGGCGGTGCGGCTGATGAACGACAGCGAGTTCGGACTGACCGCCAGCGTGTGGACGCGCGACGCCGACGCCGCCGTCGCCATCGGCGACATGGTCGACACCGGCACCTGGTTCATGAACCGCTGCGACTATCTCGACCCGGCGCTGGCCTGGACCGGGGTGAAGAACTCCGGGCGCGGCTGCACCCTGTCGGTCGTCGGCTACGAACACCTGACCCGGCCGAAGAGCTATCACCTCAGGGTCGCGGTCTAGGGGAAATAAACCACAGAGACACGGAGACACCGAGGTGGCGGAGCCCAAGTACCGAAAGCCCCAGGGCCGTCATTGCGAGCTGCCGGCGAAGCAATCCAGCCTTTCGCCGTCCTGGATTGCCGCGGCGCTCCGCGCCTCGCAATGACGGCGCCGGCTGCATTCGAGAAGACCCGCGAACGCAGACGGCCGTGGCAGGAACGCTTGTTGAGACTCATCCCCTCTGTGCCTCTGTGTCTCCGTGGTTCAACAACTTTGATTACGGGAGTCACGCCATGACATTCGACGCCGCCGCGGTGACCGGCAACTGGAACTACCCGACCAGGATGATCGTCGGCCCCGGCCGCATCGCCAAGCTGGCCGACGCCTGCAGATCGCTAGGCATGGCGCGGCCGCTGCTGATCACCGATCCCGGCATCGCCGCGCTTCCCATGGTCGTCGATGCGATCGGCCTGTGCGAGGAGGGCGGGCTGTCCTGCGGCCTGTTCAGCGACGTCAAGGGCAACCCGGTCGGCCGCAACGTTTCCGACGGGGTGCATGTCTTTCGCGAGGGCGACCACGACGGCGTCATCGCCTTCGGCGGCGGCAGCGCGCTCGACGCCGGCAAGGCGGTGGCGCTGATGGTCGGCCAGGACCGGCCGATCTGGGAGTTCGAGGACGTCGGCGACAACTGGAAGCGGGTCGACGAGGACGGCATCGCGCCGATCGTCGCGGTGCCGACCACCGCCGGCACCGGCTCGGAGGTCGGGCGGGCCAGCGTCATCACCAACGAGCAGACGCACGAGAAGAAGATCATCTTCCACCCGAAGATGCTGCCCGGCGTCGTGATCTCCGATGCGATGCTGACCGTCGGCCTGCCGCCGCACATCACCGCAGCCACCGGCATCGACGCCTTCGTGCACTGCTTCGAGGCGTACTGCGCGCCGTTCTACCACCCGATGGCCGAGGGCATCGCGCTCGAGGGCATGCGGCTGATCAAGGACTTCCTGCCGCGCGCCTTTGCCGACGGCACCGACATCCAGGCCCGCGCCAAGATGCTGGTGGCGGCGTCGATGGGGGCGACCGCGTTCCAGAAGGGTCTCGGCGCGGTCCACTCGATCGCCCATGCCGTGGGCGCCATGTACGACACCCACCACGGCCTCACCAACGCCGTGCTGCTGCCCTACGTGATGCAGTTCAACCGGCCGGCGATCGAGGCGCGGATGGGGCTGCTGGCGCGCGTGCTGGGCCTCGACGGCGCCGCGTACGAAGCGGTGTTCGGCTGGGTGCTGGCGTTCCGCCGTGCCCTCGGCATCCCCGACACGCTGGCGGACATGCAGGTGCCGGCCGACGACGCCGAGGCGGTCGGCCGGCTCGCCGAATCCGACCCGTCGACCGGCGGCAACCCGCGCGCGATGACGGCGGCGGACATGACGGCGGTTTTCCGTGCCGCCCACGCCGGCGAGTTGTGATACGCTCAGGGGTAGAGCCGGAACGTCACGCAATGCAACGGCGGGGGGACGCGTCATGCCGTGCAGACATGGCACGAGGCGGTGGATTTCGGGTGCTCTGGCGGGGGCGTTTCTTGCCTGGGAAGCGGCGCCGTCCGCAGCCGCCGAACCCGACGACCCGCTGTGGGCGGTCACGTTCTGGGGTTTTTGGGGCGCGGATGGCGATATCAACAACCTGCCCCCCATCAACTCCAACTTCGAAAAGACGTGGCTGGCCGGGCTCGGTCTGGCGCGCGAGGTCGCGCGCACGGGTGAGCATCTCAGCTGGGAGATCGAGGCGGTCGTCGTCAAGCATTTCGGCTGGCAGACGCATTGGGAGGGCGATCTTGCCCTCGGCCTGCGGTGGGACGGATATTCGTGGCCGCAGAGCCTCGACAGCAGCGCCGCCATAGCAACCGGCGTGTCCTATGCGTCCAGCCTGCCGGTAATGGAGCAGGCGGTCGACCCCGACACCAGGAAGTGGCTGCATTTCATGGCGCTGGAGATCGATTTCGCGCGACCCGAACAGCCGGACTGGGCGCTGGTTCTGCGGCTTCACCACCGGTCGTCCGCGTTCGGCCTGTACGGCACCGACAACGGCGGCTCGAACTTCTACGGGTTCGGCCTGCGCAGGCGCTTCTGACGTGCGGGACCGGTGCCGGGTCAGCCGGCGCCCGCGACCTCGACGACGACACCGGCCCGGTCGAGCGCGCGGGCCAGCGCCGGCGGCGGCGGCGCGTCGGTGATCAGCACGTCGATCTGTTCGATCGCGCAGGCGCGGACCAGCGCCCGCTTGCCGAACTTGCTGTGGTCGGCGACTACGAACACCCGTTCCGCCACCCCGATCAGTGCCCGGCTGAACTCCGCCTCGGCCATGTCGAAATCGGTCAGCCCGTCGACCGCGTCGATGGCGCCGGCCGAAAGGAAGGCGGTGCGCACGCGGAACTGGCTGACGAATTCGGCCGCGGACGCGCCGAGGGCGCAGCCGAGCTCGGCGTTCAGCTCGCCCCCCGCCATGAAGACGCGGTTGCCGCCGGGACTGCCGGCGGCGAGGATGCGGCCGATGTCGAGCGAATTGGTGACGACCAGGAGGTCGCGCCGGCCGGTCAGCGCGCGCGCGACATAGGCCGTCGTCGTGCCGGTATCGAAGGCCAGCGTCTCGCCGTCGGCGATATGCGCGGCCGCGGCCGCGGCGATCGCCTGCTTGGCGGCGGCGTTCTCGCCCATGCGCTGGGCGAAGCTGGCCTCGTGCAGCGACGCCGGCAGCGTGGCGCCGCCATGCACCTTGCGCAGCAATCCCTGCGAGGCGAGCCGCTTGATATCGCGGCGGATCGTTTCGCCGGACACGTCGAGTCGACGGGCCAGCGCCGCGACCGTGCACGAGCCGGTGTTGCTGACTTCGCTCAGGATCGCATCGTGTCGGGCGGCGCGATGCATGGGGGGCCTTCCGCTGCGTTGGTCGTGTGGTTTTGCGGTGGGATAATATGGATTTCTGTGGAGATTTGACAGTTTGTTCTTGAATTACCCGCCACATGCGGCTTCAATCCGTCGTTGCGGGGTGCCGTTGCGACGGCGCGGCCGCGCCGAACGACGGACCCCGGAAAAGGGGCCGAACAGGGCACAGACAGGGAGACGACAGATGTTCGACCGCATGAAAGCTGCGGCGATCGGTGGCGTGGCGGCGGTATCGCTGACGCTTTCGGCCACCGCCTTCGCCGACGTCGAATCGAAGGACCCCATCAAGCTGACGCTGCACGACTGGACCGGCCAGTACATCACCACAAAGCTGATGGGCGAGGTGCTGAAAAAGGCCGGTTACAACGTCGAATACGTGCAGGCCGACTACATCGCGCAGTTCGCGGGGCTGGAATCCGGCGACCTCCATGTCGCCATGGAGATGTGGGAGACCACCGGCCGTGACGCCATGGACGCGTCGCTGGCCACCGGCAAGACGGAAAACCTCGGCGAAACCGGGATGCAGGCGATCGAGGAGTGGTGGTACCCGCTGTACATGAAGGAGAAGTGCCCTGGCCTGCCGGACTGGACGGCGTTGAACAAGTGCGCCGCGGCGTTCTCGGTGCCGGAGACGGCGCCGAAGGGCCGTTACCTGGGCGGGCCGGTGACCTGGGGCGGCTATGACGACGAGCGCGCCGAAGCCCTGGGGCTGAACTACGAGGTCGTGCACGCCGGCACCGATGCGGCGCTGTTCGCCGAACTCGAATCCGCCTACCAGCGCAAGGCCCCGATCCTGTTGTGGGTCTACACGCCGCACTGGGCACCGGCGAAGTTCGAGGGCGAATGGGTCGAATTCCCGAAATATACGGCCGAGTGCTACACCGACCCGAAATGGGGCAGCAACAAGAACATGGCCTATGACTGTGGCAAACCGCGCGGCCCGATCTGGAAGGTCGCGTGGGCCGGCGTCAAGAAGAAGTGGCCGGGCGCGCACAAGGCGATCAAGGCGTTCAACGTCAACAATGACGAGATGAGCGCGATGATCGTGAAGGTCGACCTCGACGGCAAGGATCTCGACGGCGTCGTCGCCGAATGGATCAAGAACAACGAGGCCCGCTGGCAGGGCTGGATCAAGTAACGCGGCAGGCCGACGGCGCGGGGCGGGCCGGCCGCCGCCCCCGCCGATCGCTCGTATCGCCGCGCATCAGCGAGGGCTTCGTGAACGACAGGGCCGTCAAGCTATCGTGCCGCAGAGTCTGGAAGCTGTTCGGCCCCGATCCCGTCACGTTCCTCAGGCGCCACGACAATGCGCCGGACACCCAGGCCATCGCGGCGGCCGGTCTGATCGGCGCGGTCTGCGACGCCAATCTCGAGGTACGTGAGGGCGAGATCTTCATCATCATGGGTCTGTCGGGATCCGGCAAGTCGACGCTGGTACGGTGCCTGTCGCGCCTCATCGAGCCGACGGCGGGCGAGGTGATCTTCGAGGACCGCGACCTGCTCACCGCCAGCGAGCAGGAGATGATCGAGATTCGCCGCCACAAGATGGGCATGGTGTTCCAGCATTTCGCCCTGCTGCCGCACCTGACCGTGCTCGGCAACGTCGCCTTCCCGCTCGAGGTCCAGGGCATCGACCGCGCGACGCGCGAGGCGCGGGCCCTCGAGGTCATCGAACTGGTCGGCCTCAAGGGCCGCGAAGGGTACTACCCGCGGGAACTTTCCGGCGGCCAGCAGCAGCGCGTCGGCATCGCCCGCAGCCTGGCCGTGGAGCCGGAGATCTGGTTCCTCGACGAGCCGTTCTCGGCCCTCGATCCGTTGATCCGGCGCGAGATGCAGGATGAGTTCATGCGCCTGCAGAGCGTGCTGCAGAAGACCATCGTCTTCATCACCCACGACTTTGACGAAGCGATCCGCCTGGCCGACCGCATCGCCATCATGAAGGACGGCTGGATCATCCAGGTCGGCACGCCGGAGGAGCTGGTGACCGCGCCCGCGTCGGACTATGTCGCCGAGTTCACCAAGGACGTTCCGCGGGCCAAGGTGTTGTCCGCGGCCTCGGTGATGGAGGCGCCGGGCGGCGAGTATGCCGGTGAGGTCCCGGCCGCGTCGAAGGTCGCAGACATCGCCGCCGCGGTGGAGGCAGCCGACCAGCCCTTCGCCGTGGTCAACGGTTCCGGCGAGGTCGTCGGCCGCATCACGCGCCAGGCGGTGATCGACGTGCTGGTCGGCCGCGGCGCGGCGAACGGGGCCAAGGCGTGAGCGCGCCGGCCGTCCGGTTCGCCTCCGCCTGGCATCTCGCGCGGGCGCCGTGGGCCCTGTGGCTGCTGGTGCTGGGCTTTGCCGTGGCGTTCTCCGCGACCACGGCGCAGCTTTTGCCGTGGGCCCATGAATACCCGCGCGACTGGATCGTGCCGGTCCGCTTTGCGATCACCGATTTCATGAAGTGGCTGATCAACGATGCGACGTTCGGGCTGTTCACCTTCAAGGAGATGACGCGCTCGATCGCTTGGCTGCTCGACTGGCCGTTGACGGCGGCGACCAGCCTGTTGAGCACCGGCCTGATGCGCGGGCAGGGGTCGGACGCGGTGCAGCTGACGCCGCCGCTCTCCTGGCTTGCCGTGCTCGGCGTGCTGGCCGCGATGGGGCACTATGCGCGCGACTGGAAGCTCGCGGCGCTGGTCGGCGGATGCTTCCTCTATCTCGCGATGTTCGGCCAGTGGGACAGCGCCATGGTCACGCTGTCGTCGATCGTGGTGGCCGTGCCGATCGGCGTCGTCTGCGGCCTGCTGCTGGGCATCCTTGCCTACCGCAGCCCGTGGTTCGAGCGCGCGATCCGGCCGGTCCTCGACCTGATGCAGACGATACCGATATTCGCCTATCTGGTGCCAATCCTGTTCCTGTTCGGCTTCGGACCGGTGGCGGCAATGGCGGCGACGATCATCTACGCCATGCCGCCGATGGTGCGGGTCACCATGCTGGCGCTGCGCCAGGTCGCCGGCGAGATCGTCGACTTCGGGCGCATGGTCGGCTGCACGCGCCGGCAGATGACGTGGAAGGTGCTGGTGCCCTCGGCCACGCCGTCGCTGATGGTCGGGGTCAACCAGGTCATCATGCTGTCGCTCAACATGGTGATCATCGCCTCGATGATCGGCGCCGGGGGGCTCGGGTTCGACGTGCTCATGGCCCTGAAGCGCCAGAAGATCGGCGAGGGTGTCGAGGCGGGCGTCGCCATCGTCGTCCTGGCGATCGCGCTGGACCGGTTGAGCCAGGCGCTCGCGACCCGGCAGCCGCCGGTCCACCACGGCCAGCCGCGCAGCTGGATCCGCCGGCATCCTTGGCTGACCTTCGCCCTCGCCTGGATCGCCGCGACCGCCCTGGTCGGCCTCGTCGTGCCGCCGGTGCAGGACTACCCCGAGGCCCTGCAGGTCACGACCGGGCCGTTCTGGGGCGAGCTGGTGCGCGAGATCAACGTCCGGTTCTTCGACGTCCTGGAGGGCATCAAGACCGTCGTGCTGCTCAACCTCCTGATCCCCTTCAAACGGTTCCTGCTGGAAATCCCGTGGCTGGTCGTGGTCGGCCTGCTGGCGTTCGGCGGCTGGCGCCTCGGCGGCTGGCGGCTCGCCCTGCTCGCCTTCGCGCTGTCCCTGTTCATCGCTGCGACGGGGCAGTGGGAGAAGGCGATGATCACGGTCTATCTGTGCGGCATCTCGGTGGTGATCGCGGCGCTGATCGGGATCCCGATCGGCATTGCCGCGGCCCAGCACGAGCGGTTCGGCCGCGGCGTGCAGGTGGTCATCGACACGTTGCAGACGCTGCCGTCCTTCGTCTACCTGATGCCGGTCGTGATGCTGTTCCGGGTCGGCGACTTCTCGGCGATGATCGCGGTTGTCGCCTATGCGGTGGCACCGGCGATCCGCTATACCGCCCACGGCGTTCGGCAGATCGACCCGCAGCTGGTCGAGGCCGGCGTCGCGGCTGGCTGCACGCGACGGCAGATCCTGTGGAAGATCAAGCTGCCGCTGGCGCTGCCCGAGATCATGCTCGGCATCAACCAGACCATCATGCTGGCATTGTCGATGCTGGTGATCACGGCGCTGGTCGGCACCCGCGACCTCGGCCAGGAGGTGTACATCGCCTTGACCAAGGCGGACACCGGCCGCGGCATCGTCGCCGGGCTTTCGGTCGCCTTTATCGCCATTATCGCCGATCGCCTGATCGCCGCGGGCAGCGGCCGCATGCGGCGCCGACTGGGCCTTGCCGAACAGGGAGTGGGGCATTGAGCGACGTTGCGAGGGACAAGGTGTTGGGCCTGTCGTGCTGGACGGGACCGGTCGAACCGCAGCCGCTTTCCGGCGGGATCACGAACGTGAATTTCGTCGTCGAGGACGGCGGCGAGACGTTCGTCGTCCGCGTCGGCGGCGACATCCCGCTGCACCAGGTCATGCGCTTCAACGAGCTGGCCGCCAGCCGCGCCGCCCACGCCGCCGGCGTCTCGCCGGAGGTCACGCACTGGGAACCGGGGGCGCTGGTCATGCGCTTCATCGAGGGCAAGACCTATACGCCGGAGGACGTCCGCAAGCCCAAGAATCTGGTGCGGATCGTCGAGCTGATCCGCCGCGTGCACCGGGACGTGCCGAAGCACCTGCGCGGCCCGGCACTGGTCTTCTGGGTTTTCCACGTGCTGCGCGATTATGCGGCGACGTTGCGCGACGGCAGCAGCCGTATGGTCCCGGAACTGCCACGGCTGCTGGAGATCGCGGACGGGCTGGAAGGGGAGATCGGGCCGATCGACCTGGTCTACGGCCACAACGATCTGCTGGCGGCGAATTTCATCGACGACGGCGACCGGCTGTGGCTCGTCGACTGGGACTACGCCGGCTTCAACAGCCCGCTGTTCGATCTTGCCAATCTCGCGTCCAATAACGAGCTGGACCCGCGCTGGGAGATTGAGTTGCTGCTCGCGTATTTCGGCCCTCCCGTCGATGAGGCGCTGCGCCGGCGCTATGCGGCGATGAAATGCGCGTCGCTGCTGCGCGAGGCGATGTGGAGCATGGTGCAGGAGCTGTATTCGACGCTGGATTTCGACTTCATTGAATACACCGCCGAGAATCTCGACCGCTTCGAGCGGGTACACGGCGAATTCCAGGCCATGTGAGGGCGGCGATGGCGGACCTTCCCACCCAGGCCCGTGCAGTCATCATCGGCGGCGGCATCGTCGGCTGCTCGACCGCCTACCATCTGGCGCGCGAAGGCTGGACCGACACCGTCCTGCTCGAGTCCGGCAAGCTGTCCAGCGGCTCGACCTGGCATGCCGCGGGCCTCGTGGGCCAGCTGCGCACCAATGCCAACATCACTCAGTTGCTCGGCAATTCGGTCGCTCTCTACGACCGGCTGGAGGCGGAAACCGGGCAGGCCACCGGCTGGAAGATGAACGGCGGTTTGCGCCTCGCCTGCAACGCGGCACGCTGGACCGAGGTCAAGCGCCAGGCGACGACGGCGCGCAGCTTCGGGCTGGAGATGGAATTGCTGACGCCAAAGGAGGCGCAAGAGCTGTGGCCGATCATGGAGGTCGGCGACGTGGTCGGCGCCGCCTTCCTGCCGACCGACGGACAGGCCAACCCGTCCGACATCACCCAGGCGCTGGCGCGCGGGGCACGCAGCGCCGGGGTGCGCATCTTCGAGGATACCCGCGTCGCTGCCATCGAGACCCGGGACGGCCGGGTCAGTGCGGTGGTCACCGGTGCCGGCCGAATCGCCTGCGAGGTCGTCGTCAACTGTGCCGGGCAGTGGGCACACGAGGTCGGGCGGATGGTCGGCGTACCGGTGCCGCTGGTCTCCGTCCAGCACCAGTATCTGGTCACCGAGCCGATCGACGGCGTGCCGCGCGATCTGCCGACGCTGCGCGATCCCGACCGGCTGACCTATTACAAGGAGGAGGTCGGCGGGCTCGTCATGGGCGGCTACGAGCCGAACCCGATCCCGTGGGCAGAGACCGGCGTCCCGGAGGACTTCCACTTCTCCCTCCTGGACGAGGACTGGGATCATTTCGAGCCGATGATGGAGCTGGCGCTGGGCCGCGTGCCGGCGCTCCAGACAGCCGGTATCAAGCAGCTGGTCAACGGACCGGAGAGTTTCACCCCCGACGGCAACTTCATCCTCGGCGAGGCGCCGGGCTGCGGCGGCTTCTACGTCGGGGCCGGGTTCAACGCGTTCGGCATCGCCTCGGCCGGTGGTGCCGGCAAGGCGCTGGCGGAATGGATCGTCGGCGGCGCGGCGCCCTACGATCTGTGGCCCGTCGATATCCGTCGCTTTGGCCGGCCGCATGGCGACATCGACTGGGTGCGTACGCGTACGCTTGAAATGTACGGCAAGCATTACACCATCGCCTGGCCGTTCGAGGAGCATGAAAGCGGCCGCCCGCTGCGCCGCTCGCCGCTGTACGACCGGCTACGCGATGCCGGCGCCTGCTTCGGCGAGAAGCTGGGCTGGGAACGGCCGAACTGGTTCGCGCCGAAGGGCGTCGCGGCGCGGGACGAATACGCCTTCGGACGGCAGAACTGGTTCGCCCATGTCGGGGCCGAGCACCGCGCGGTGCGCGAGCGGGTCGGCCTGTTCGACCAGACCTCCTTCGCCAAGTTCGAGTTGAGCGGTCGCGACGCCGAAGCCGCGCTCGGCTGGATCTGCGCCAACGATGTTGCGAAGCCGCCGGGACGCCTGACCTATACGCAGATGCTGAACGCGAAGGGCGGGATCGAATGTGACCTGACCGTCGTCCGCCTTGCCCCGGACCGCTTCTATATCGTCACCGGCACCGGTTTCGCGACCCACGATTTCGCCTGGATCCGGGCCAACACCCCGGCCGGGTGCGACGCGCGCCTGGCCGACGTGACCGAGGCGAACTCGGTCCTCTCGCTGATGGGGCCGGCGGCGCGCGAGGTGTTGGCAACGGTGTGCGACGCCGACCTGTCGAACGAGGCCTTCCCGTTCGGCGCGGTGCGGCAGATCGCCGTCGCCGGGGCGAAGGTCACCGCGCTGCGCATAACCTATGTCGGCGAGCTCGGCTGGGAGCTCCACCTGCCGGTCGAGGCCGCGCCGCGGGTTTACGACGCGCTTATGGCGGCGGGTGCGGCGCACGGCATCGTCAACGCCGGCTACCGCGCCATCGAATCCCTGCGGCTGGAGAAGGGCTACCGTGCCTGGGGGGCCGATATCGGGCCGGACCACACGCCGCTCGAAGCCGGGCTCGGCTGGGCGGTGAAGCTGAGTTCGAACGTGCCGTTCCTTGGCCGTGACGCGGTCGCGGCCCAGCGTGCGGCGGGCGTCAAGAAGCTGCTGGCCGGATTCACCGTCGCCGAGCCGGACGTCGTGCTGCTCGGTCGCGAGACCATCTACCGCAACGGCGAGCGCGTCGGCTGGCTGACCAGCGGCGGCTGGGGTTACACGGTGGCGCGCAGCATCGGTTACGGCTACGTGCGCAACATGGCGGGTGTGGACCGCGATTACGTGCTGTCGGGCACATACGAGCTGGAAGTTGCGACCGAGCGCGTGCCCTGCGAGGTGTTCCTGGAGCCGCTGTACGACCCGAGGATGGCGCGGGTCAAGGGTTGACGCGGCCGGGCTTCGCCGCTTTCGCCGCTTGATCCAGATCAAGGAGCTGCGGCCGGCAGCGGCATAAGCTTAGATATCTAAGCAAATAGGCGCGTTTCGCGAAGGACCGCATCGCATGGACATCGTCACCCTTGGCCTCGGCGCCGCCTTCCTGGTTCTCCTGCTCTGGGGACTTGCCGTCGTCGTCGGGCATTTTCGGCCCAATAGGGTGCCGATCCGCCTGCCGCGCATGGCCGAACGACTGGGCCTGTCGTTGCGGCGCATCGGCGAGTCCGAGCTCGCGACCCATCTGCCAACCGCGGCGCGCCTGTGCCGGAAATGTCGCAGCCAGCAGGAATGCGAAGCCTGGCTGGCCGGCACCGCCGGCGCCGCAGATCCCCCGGAATTCTGCGTGAACCGCAATTACCTGCGTCTCGCCCGCGAGGCCGGCGACGTGCCGCATTAGACCGTTGCGGGCCAACCCCTTGTGTGACGACCGGCAAACTTCGCTTGCCAGTTGAGGCGATTCCCTGCTGCAATGCCGGCTGCGGGAACGGAACCGGGGGGCATTATGGGCGACTTCGAAGGCAGGAGGGCCGTCGTGACCGGCGCCGGCGGCGGCATGGGCTACCAGACGGCGGCGATGCTGGTGGCCGAGGGCGCCGACGTGGTCATGATCGACCTGAAGGAGCCGCCGGCGCTGCCGGAAGGGCCGGGCCGGGCGACGTTCGCCAAGGGCGACGTCACCGACTGGCCGTTCATCCAGGACGTGTTCGACGGGCTGCACCGGCTCAACCATCTGGTCAACGCCGCGGGTGTGCTGTTGTTCGGCGAGGATGTCAGCGCCATCGACATCGACCTGAAGGTCTGGGACCGGGTGATGGACGTGAACCTGAAATCGATGGTGCTGACGATGAAGGCGGCGGTGCCGATGATGCAGGGCGGCAAGGGCGGTTCGATCGTTAATATCGCCTCGACCCAGTGCCTGCGCGGCGATCCCAAGCCGCAGGACGCCTATCAGGCGTCCAAGGCCGGCGTCATCGCCCTGACCAAATCGATCGCCATCCAGTATGCGCACGCCGGCATCCGCGCCAACTGCTTGCTGCCGGGCCAGACCTGGACGCCGCTTCAGGCGCGATGGGATAACGATCCGGCCGCCGCCAGGCGGGCCGCAGAGCATGTCCCGCTCGGCCGCGTCGGCGAGGCGGAGGACATGGCGGCGGCGGTGCTGTTCCTTTTGTCGGACAAGGCATCGTTCATCACGGGCACCGAGCTGATCGTCGACGGCGGCGTCACGGCCCTGCCGTGATCTCGGGCGTCGGGGCACGCGATGCTGGGGCTTTCGGTCGAGGTCGTCTGGCATGACGCGGACCCGGAAGACATCGACCTGATGGAACTACGGATGTCCGCCGACAGTGGGCGTTTTCGCGCCAGCACGCGCATCTATGCCCTGCCGCATGAAATAGACCACCTCGCTGCCAAGTTCCGCGGCTTCCCGTGTTCGCCGACGGATCGGTTCCACGCCGAGCTGGGCGCGAGTTCGAGCCACAACCGGGTCTTGTTTGCAGCGCGCTCCCTCGATGCCACCGGGCGCACCATCCCGACCGTCCATATCGAGGAAGGGGCGGCCGACGCGAACTTCGACGGCCACCCCCAGAGCGCGGAAATCGTCGTGCGGTTCGAGGCCCTGGCAGCGGATGAATTCGCCGCCCAGCTGAAGCAGATTGCGCACAATAAGTCCGGCAGGGCACATCTTGCGGGCATTGGTTAGGCCGTCGGCACCGTCAGTCTTGTTGCCGCCGCGCGCCGGGCTCGCTACAACGGCCACATGAAAGTCGACGGCATCCCCTACCGCAGCATCTGGCGGCACGACGACGGCCGGTCGGTGGAGATCATCGACCAGACCCGGCTGCCCTTTGAGTTCGCCGTCATGCGGCTGACAACCGTCGAGGAGGCAGCGCACGCCATCCGCGTCATGCAGGTGCGCGGCGCGCCGCTGATCGGCGCGACCGCGGCGTACGGCATCGCGCTCGCCATGCAGCACGACCCGTCCGATGCCAACATGACGGCGGCGGCGGACATGCTGGGCGCGACCCGCCCGACAGCCGTGAACCTGCGCTGGGCGCTGCACGAGATGCGCGGGCTGCTCGAGCCACTGCCGATCGCC
>JBFIFO010000055.1:0-21478 GCA_041602815.1 Alphaproteobacteria bacterium
GGGGGAGGGGATGGGGAGGGGGTGAGGATTGCGGCGGAGCCAGAAGATGCTCCTTCATGAATTCATGTGTCGTTGTGCTGCTCGTTCTCGTCGCGGTGCTGGCGAGTGCGGGGTGCGCGCCGACCGTGACCGGGCTGGGGGAGGCGGGCGCCGAGCCGGTCCTCGCGGACGACCATATCCTGGCGGCGGACGGCACGCGCCTGGCGCTTCAGGCGTGGCGGCCGGACGGGGCACCGGCGGCGGTGCTGATCGGCCTGCACGGGTTCGGCGACTACGCCAACGGCTTCGACCAACCGGCTTCCTGGTGGGCCGAGCGCGGCATCCTGACCTACGCCTACGACCAGCGAGGTTTCGGCCGCACGGAGACGCGCGGAAAGTGGCCCGGCAGCACGGCGCTGGTCGACGATTTCCGCACCGCGGTGCGGCTGGTCCGCGAGCGCCATCCCGGGGTGCCGGTCTATGCCATCGGCGTCAGCATGGGCGGATCGGTGATCCTGGCGGCTCTCGCCGCGGGCCATCCGCCGCCGCTCGACGGCGCCATCCTGTCGGCGCCGGGGGTTGCCGGGGCCAACGGCATCGGCGGGCTGGAGCGGGCCGGGCTGTGGCTGGCGGCGCACACCCTGCCGTGGGCCACGGTGACCGGCGAGGGCGTGCGCACTCATCCGTCCGACAACATCGAGATGCTGCGCGGCCTGCGCCGCGATCCGCTGGTGCTGAAGAAGGCGCGCATCGATTCGGTATACGGGATGCTTCGCCTGGCCGACGAAGCCTACGCGGCGGCGCCGGTCGCGCGCGGTCCGCTGCTGGTGCTGTACGGCCGCAAGGAGGATATCGTCCGGCGCGGCGGCCGGACAGCCCTGCTCTCGGCGCTGCCGCGCGACGCGCGGTGGCGGCTTGCGGAATACCCGGACGGCTACCATCTGCTGCTGCGCGACCTGAATGCGGAGCTGGTCTACGCCGACGTGCTGTCGTGGCTCGCCGACCGTGCCGCGCCGCTGCCGTCCGGCGCCGAGCGGCCGGACCGCAAATTGCTGCCCTGAGCAATCCGCCGGACGGTCAATTGGAGAGTGGAAACCGGAACCGCTTTCGGTTAAGGTGCGCCCCGCCTTGAAGACATGCGCCCGTAGCTCAGCTGGATAGAGCGTCGGCCTCCGGAGCCGAAGGTCAGAGGTTCGAATCCTCTCGGGCGCGCCACTTCCTGCCGCCCATGCACGTCAAGGCCCCGCCGGAACAGGGAGACCGATGCCGTCGTGCCGCTGCGACTGAAGATTGCCGCCGCCGTCGTCATCGCACTGGCCGCGGTCGCCGGCGGCCTCGTTGCCGCGGGCTGGCTGGCCTGGGGACGCGGCGACGGCGCGGTCGCCGTGCCGATGCCGGATTTCGCGACACTCGTGCTGCACGACAGACCGAACCAGCATCTGGCCCTGCCGCCGGGATTTGAGAGCACGGCGCGGCCGCATGGTGACAGCCCGGTGTTCGACCTGCCGGTCGCGGAGCTGGAAGCACGGGCGCTGCGCGCGATACGCGGTCAGCCGCGGATCACCGAGATCGCCTCCGACCCGGTGCGTCGGCAATATGCCTTCGTGCAGCGCACGAAGCTGATGCGCTTCCCGGATACCGTGACGGTGCGCTTCGTCGATCTCGGCGACGGCCGGTCGTCGCTTGCCCTGTACAGCCGCTCCCGGATCGGACACTCCGATCTCGGCGCCAATGCGGCGCGGGCCGCGGCCTGGTTCGCGGCGATCGCGGCCGCCGCCGGGCAGGGCGGCGACTGACCCCGGGGCGTCGCCTCAGCCGTCCTGCGTCGGCGCCCGGCCGCGGCCGAGGAATCGTCCGGCCACCGCGGCGATCGCGCCGAACGCGACCACGATGAGGATCCAGCCCTTCTTCAGGAACACGGCGGCGAACGCGAGGATCGTGGCGATCAGGCCCTTGCCCAGCTTGGCACCGACGGCCGCAGCGACGAGGGCGGCGAGGCCGTAGGTCGCGACCTTGTCGCCGTCCTGGTAATCGGCGTACCGGTGTCCGTCCTTGAACGCGTGATCGGACAGCGCCGTCTGCAGGAGGCCGCCGAGCTCGCCATACTGCGGGCCGGAGCCGACCCAGGTGAGCTGCTCGTAGCCGTAGCGGCCGAGCTTCAGGGCGGTCGCGTTGACCGTGATATCGTCGCCGTCGTCGAATTCGATGGCCCAGGTCACCGTGTTGGCATCGGCGTCGTAGGCCGGCTCGCTGAGCCAGCCGCGCACGTGCATCACGGGAATCCCGTATTTCCCGCGCTCCTCGTTGGCCGCCTCTGTGCCCTCGCGGATGCTCTCGAGGAACGCGGCGGCATCGACGTCGGTCCAGTCTTCGTCCGTGACGTAGCCGTCGTCGAAGTACTCGAAGGTGACGAACACGCCGCTTTCGTCGTCGTACAGAACGGCCTCGGTCTGCGGGAATTCACGGCCGTTCATCAGGAACAGCAGGCGCTCGGCGTCGGCGCCGACCATCAGCGAGCGGCCGGCCGGGAACGTCACGGCGCTGCCGGAGCGCGGCAGGTCGTGGGTGCCCGGCTGCTCGACCCATTGCAGCCTGGCGTATTCGGCGTCCAGCGCCTCTTCGCTTTCGGGGTACGGGCTTTGGTCGGCGGACACGTCCGGGGCGATGGCCGCGAACGCGAGCGCCCCCAGGAGGCCCGGCAGGAATCTGTGCATGGCTCGATCCTTCATTGTGCAACCCTGGTTCATCGGCGGCCCGGTCGGTCCGCTTTTGATCCCGGACCGAATTTTCGGATGAGAAGTAGAACGGTTATGTTGGTCGCCGGAACGCCGCGGGCGGGACCCGCGGCTATCAGTTGTGCGCCAGCTTCGGCGGCAACGGTGGCTGTGGCGCGGCATAGAACATGCGTTCCCCGCCGTCGTCCACGTCGCGGAACGGCGTGCGCATGCGCACCGCCGTGCCGTTCTCTTCGGCGCGGCCCTGCGCGCCGTGCAGCTGCCGCGCCGCGGCCAGCGACCAGGGCAGAACGTAGGCGCGCGGCTCGTCGATGTCGTCGAGCTGGAGCCACAGGTAGATGGCCTCGCCCTCGCGCATGTCGGAGGCCAGCACCGTCGCCTCCGATGTATTGCGCGCGACCCATTCGAGATCGGCCGGCTTGGGCCGGCCCAGCAGCTCGACGAACCCGCCATAGCTGGTGGCCATCAGCGCACCCGCCAGCACGACCGCCGTGCCGCGCAGGACCAGCGGGTGCTGCGAGCGGATGGCGATGGCGGCGAGACCGGCCGCGACGAGAACCATCGCGCCGTAGAGATAGATCAGGCTATCCATTCTGACCGCCAGCCCCGCCCAGCGGGTAGTTGTGCGCCGAGCGCAGCCGGCGCGGCAGATCGTGGATGCTGTCGGGGAGAACCTCGGAATCCTTATCGAGCGTAAAGCGGACGACGGTGACCTCCTGCCCGGTGCGGACCAGCTCCACATTCTTGCGGTGGATGACCCGCATGGGCCCGTCCTCGCTCTTCTTGATGCCGACGACGACCTGGGTCGGCACCAGCTTGCGCGAATCGGTGTTGCTGTAAAGATGCAGGTTTACGGTGTACTCGCCTTCGGGCGCGCCGCGGCTGAACGCGATCTCGTAGTTCAGCTTGCCGGAATCGTTGATGTGGCCCATGTCGTCGCGCAGCAGGTTGAAGATGCGTCCGCCGCGGTTCGAGTAGCCAACCGGCTTGTCGTTGGGGGCCTGGACCCAGAGGTCGACATCGGTGTTCATGTCGTCCGGCCAGTGCAGTTCGACGACGATGTTGCCGGGCTGCTGCTGATCGGTCGGCTTGGTCGGCGGGTTGAGGTGCGGCAGCAGCAGCACCACGATGGTCACGAAGCCGAGCAGCGCCAGCATGATGACGTCACGAAAGACCGTGCCGTCATCGCCGTCGTCGAACAGCTCAAACCCGCGCATTTGCCTCGCCCCGTGCGACGATTCGGTCGACGAGCCGTACCGCGCCGCCGGACAGGATCAGGTAGTTGATCTTCAGCCACAAATGGAGGACCGCGCCGACCAGGGTCGTGTACAGCGCAACGGACATGCCATGAATCAGTTCGGCCACCATCGGCGTGATCGCGTCGACGTTGCCGGCCGACTGCGGATCGACACCGGACAACGCGATGATGAAGCCGACGACCGTTCCCACCAGACCGAGCAGCACCAGGCTGTTGGCGATATGCAGGACCGTCGAGATGCGGCCGGACAGGACCAACTTCAGCCGCGAGGCAGCGATGGCCCGGCTTCCGGAGTCGCGGCCGGCGATCTCGTCGAAGTACCGGGCCGCGCGCGATCCCGGATCGGGGCGACGGGCCTGCGCCTGCTCCAGCTCCGCACTGACCTGCCAGACGCGGTGTCCGCAGATGCCGAGCCCGGCCAGGAACACGAGGAAGATCCCCAGCGACAGGCCGGTGTCGTCGGCCGTCAGGACGGCGTCGATCCAGCCCTGCGCCCAGGCGGCGCCGAGCATGGCGAAGGTGGCGACATTGAACAGCGCGAAGCGGAGGGCAAGCAGGTGGCTTCGGGCGGCGGCGAGCGTCTCGCGCAACGCTGCCCCGGCGTCGTCTCGTCCCCCGTCGATCGGCAGGACACCCGCGTAGCCCCCGCCCGCTCCGTCGGGCGCGAAGTTTCGCCTGGTGTGATAGCCGTTATCCATCAAAACTCTCCAGTCTCGCACGTCGGACCGGGCGCTGGGGCGCGTATGCGCCCGCATCCAACCCGGGCGGCGGGGTGCGGTTGCCGCCACAACCCCCTGTCGCCGAAACTGAAGCATGGATTTGCGTTGCGCCGCGCGTGAACGTCCAACAATCTCTGATAGAAGCGGCGTCCTGCTTCTTTAATTCCCGGCAGCGCGACCAGCACACTCCCGGTTTACATATTATTGGAGAAAAAAATTAACAAAGTGACAAACGCCACCATCACGAAACGTTTACGCAAGACCGCTTATTTACGAAGCGGTAATCATGATATCTATGTTTTTGCAACGGCTTGTGAAATATCCGGCGATCCGGGAAATGGTTAACAGGCCCAAATCGGGGCGGAATCGGGCCGTTCCGGCCACCGTCTCGCGCCGGTCCGTCGCCCGGGACGAAAACACGACTCCGCCGCCACTGCGGGTCGAACATCGGGTAAGCGCGGGGCCGGCAGCAAACACCATTCCGGCCATCCGGCAGCCATCGGACGCCGGACCCCGGGCTGTCCCGCAGTAACGCAGGGTTTTGCGGCGAGATCCTGCGCCGGGCCTCAGGCGATGGCGGCGATGGACTCCAGATCGGCCTGCACGCTCTTCGAATCGCGGTCGGCGAACGGGATTGTCACGAGCTGCGCAATGAGCTGCTCGAGCTGATCGAAAACCGCCGCGAAGGCGGCCTCGACCGCTGCTTCGTCGCCGATCGCCGCTTCCGGATCGGGCAGGCTCCAATGCGCGCGGAGCGGCTCGCCCGGCAGCGTCGGGCAGGTCTTGTCGGCGACGGCATCGCAGACCGTGACCACCAGATCCATGACCGGCGCATGCGGGTTGGCGAACTCGTTCCAGCTCTTGCAGCGCAGCCCGTGCGTGATGACGCCGTGACCCTCGAGTAGCTTCAGCGCGGCCGGATGCGGCGCGCCGGCCGGCTGGCTGCCGGCGCTGAACGCCGTGAACTGGCCGTCGCTCCAGTGTCGCAGCAGGGCCTCGGCCATGATGCTGCGGGCCGAGTTGTCAGTGCACAGGAACAGGACATTCTGCATGACGGTGTATCCCCGATGAAGCACTCCATTCTGTCACCAAAATGCAAACAGAAGGTTTCCAGAGGATGAATCGGCGGCGATGCGCTTCCGTACCTGTTTTGTTCGTGTTACCCTCCGACCGATGCGGGGGATCGAATCGACAGGTACCGTGCCCGACGGCCTCGCCGGCGAACTTGCGCGCGGCGTCATGCGTCTGTTCGCGGATCTCGGGCAGTCCTGCCTGGCCGAACTGCCCCTCGGCAACGGCCGCCGCGTGGATGTGATGGCGCTCGACCGCGGCGGACTGCTGAGCGTCGTCGAGATCAAGACCACCGCGGCCGACTTCCGTGCCGACCGCAAGTGGCGCGACTACCTTGCCTATTGCGACGCGTTCTATTTCGCGGTGCCGGAGACCTTCGACCGCACGCTGCTGCCGGACGGCGTGGGCATCATCGTCGCCGACGGCTGGGGCGCCGCGATCCTCGCCGCCTCGCCCGAATTCCGGCTCGCCCCGGCGCGGCGCAAGGCGGTGACGCTGCGCTTCGCCCGCACCGCGGGGCGACGCCTGATGCGCCTCGACCGGGCCGATTACGCGTAGCACTGGCCGCCAGACAACATCCCGACGGAACACCGCGCCCGAATACGATCGCCTACACCTGCAGGAACTGCCGGTCCGCGCCGTCCAGCACCAATGCCGTCAGCTTGCCGCCATAGACGGCACCGGTGTCGATGCCGATGCGGTTGGGCCGAATCTCGACAGCGTCGCGCGGCGTGTGCCCGTGCACGACGACGTGGCCGTGGTCGGCCTCGGAATACAGAAAGTCCTCGCGGATCCACAGCAGGTCGGCGCGCGACTGGGCTTCCAGCGGTCGTCCCGGCCGGATGCCGGCATGGACAAACAGGTAGTCGCCCTCGATGCGGTGCAGCTCGAGGGACTGGAAGAACCGAACATGCGCGTCCGGCAGGCACGACCGAAACGCGCTCTGCACCTCGCGCGGGTCGGCCATCCACGCATCGTATCCCGCAATGTCGACGTCATAGCTCTCCAGGGTCTGGAGTCCGCCATTCAGGAACCACGCCGACATGGCCCCGGCGACGTCGAGGAATTGCAGCAGGAAATCCTCGTGGTTGCCCATCAGGAAGACGCGCTCGAAGCCGGGCAGGGTGTCGGCGATCAGCCGGTCGACGACGCCGGCGGAATCGGAGCCACGATCCACGTAGTCTCCAAGGTATACAACGATTTTGCGGGTCGCGGCCCGTCGCGCGACGTCGGCGCGGATCAGCTCGTGAAGCAGGTCCAGCTTTGCGGTCTCGCCGTGGATGTCGCCGATCGCATAGACCGCGCTGCCCGCCGGCACCGACGGGGCTGCGCCGCCCGATGCGCCCGCCCTGGTCATGCGCGCGAGCCGTCAGTTGCGCGGCGCGTACTTCGCAAGAATGCGCTGCAGGGTACGCCGATGCATCTTCAGGCGCCGCGCGGTCTCCGATACGTTGCGGCCACACTGCTCGTAGACCCGCTGGATATGTTCCCAGCGGACCCGGTCGGCCGACATCGGATCCTCGGGCGGCGGCGGCAGCGGGCGGTTCGTCTCGACCAGCGCCGCGGTGATCGCATCGGCGTCTGCGGGTTTGGCCAGATAGTCAACCGCCCCGGCCTTCACCGCCGCGACCGCAGTCGCAATATTGCCATAGCCGGTCAACATCACGATCCGCATGTCCTCGCGCGCCTCGCGCAAGGCCTCGACGACCTCGAGTCCGTTGCCGTCGACCAGCTTGAGGTCGACGACCGCATAGGACGGCGGGTCCGATCGAGCCGTCGCAATGCCCTCGGCCACGCTGGCCGCTGTCATGACTTTGAATCCGCGATCCTCCATCGCCCGCGCCAGCCGGTTTCGCAGCGGCGCGTCGTCATCGACGATCAGCAGGTTCCGTTCGCCACCGTCCTCACCCATCTCTCACCTCCCGGCCACACTTTCACCGGTCCTCCGAATCGGAATCCTCAATGGCTTCAAGCATAGCGCGCGGCCAGCGGATGACAACCTCAGCGCCACCGTTATTGCGGAAAATCAGAGTTGCGCCGGTCCGCTCCAGCAAGGTCTGTGCGATGAAGACTCCCAGCCCCATATGCCCCTCTTCCCCGGCGCGGCTGGAAACGTACGGCTCGCCCAGCGCAGCCAGCACGTCGGGCGCAAATCCCGGCCCATCGTCGGCGACCACGAGTTCGACGTCGCGATCGGTCCAGAACATGCGGACCTCGACCGCCTTTTGGGCAAATTGCGTGGCGTTCTGGACCAGCGTGCCGAGCGCGAGCAGGACGTCGGGACTGCGCACCATCTGCGGCTCCGGCGAATGCGAGCGCGGGTCGCGCACGACCGACAGCGCCACCTGTTCGGTCTTCGCGTGTTCGACCGCCTCCTCGATCAGGCCGCTCAGCGGCATGCGCTGGAACGGCATGCCGCCGATTTCCTCGGGCCGGCGCCCGAGTTCCGCGAGAATCTCGCGGCAGCGATCCGACTGGCTGAGCAGCAGCTCGATATCCTCGGCCATCGGGCTGTCCGTTGGCACCGACCGGGAGAGTTCCTTGGCGACGACGGCGATCGTCGCCAGCGGCGATCCGAGTTCGTGCGCCGCCGCCGCCGCGAGTCCGCCAAGCGCGGTAAATCGCTGCTCGCGCAGCAGGGCCTGGCGCGCCTCGGCTAGCGCCTCGGACATGCGCCGCGCCTCCTCCGCGACCGACCAGACATAGGTCGAGATGAACACGGTCGAGACCGACAGGGCGGTCCAAGTGCCGAGAGCATAGGTGGTGGGCAGGTAGAATGCCCCTGGCGACCACGGCAGGGGCAGATGCCAGAACGACACAACCGTGATGCAGGCGATGGCGAGCGCGACCAGGATCACCGTTGCGGTCCGCGACAGGATGGTTGCGGAGACCGTGACCGGGGCCAGGATCAGGATCACGAACGGGTTGTGCACGCCGCCGGTCAGGTACAGCAGGACGGTCAGCTGGATCAGGTCGAAGCCCAGGAACAACGCCGCTTCCCGGTTGCCCAGACGGGCCCGCGGCGCGCGCCGCCGTGCGAGCCAGATGTTCGAGGCGACGGTGGCGGCGATCGCCGCGAAGCAAGCGCCGAGCGGGAGGTCGAAGCCGATGCCCATCTCGACCGTCAGCACGGCGGTCGTCTGGCCGCCGGTGGCGATCCAGCGGATCAGGATCAGCGTGCCGACGCGGAGCCGGCCGATCCGTGCAATCGCCGACCGTCGACGCTCCGCGAGCGCGGCTACGACACCGAGATTTCCAGCTTGTGCCATCGGCCGGTAAGGCAGCATGTCCGGGTCCGGCGCGCAAGCGAATTAACCGCGTGGGAGGCCGCGGACCACGGCCCGCACGCCCGGCGACGGCTGCCCCGATAACGGCGCGGCCGGGCGGCACAACCGCAAGATTCTCTTTTGGCGGAAACAGGTGCCTATACTATCGTAGCAATTGAATTCGGCCGATACATCCTGAAGTATATGGTGAATCTGAATAATACAATCATAAAGAGAGAAGGAGGATGGCTTCATGTTGACAATTCGATTGAGAGGGACCGCGCCGCAGGGGGCGTGTCATGCTGCTCTCTCGGCCACGATTATCCTTGCGGCCACACTGGCCGCGTCGTCGGGTGCGGCGGCGCAGGACGAGTCGTGGGCGACCTACCACCCCGAATTCCCGAAGACGACGAGCCTGGGCGGGTCGCCGCGCCTCGTCGGCACGTTCGTTTTGCCGGACACGCCGATCACCCGGCTGAACCCGTGGCTCGACCTGGAGGCGGTGCCGGACGCGGTGCCGGACGGCGCCGGCGGCACCATCAACTACCGCGTCAACCCCGCGATCTGCTCGGGGCTGCACTATGGCGGCGTGGAAAAGGTCGCGCCCGGCGACGACAGCTATGTGGTCGGCAACGAGACACGCTATCGGCACGTCTTCTTCGGCCTCACCGACATCGGCGTCTCAGAGGACTGCGCAAACAATCCGGACGGCAGGTTCCTGGCATTCCCCGAATACGCGGCGACGATGGCCAAGTTCACCCTCGACGACATGACCGGCGACGTCGTCATCGAGCACGTCCTGCCGCTGCTGAGCTCGCCCGGCGTGCACACGATCTCCCGCGATCCCCGCTTCACCGGGCAAATCTACACCGGCTTCGACTTCAACACCGGGATGTGTTCGAACCCGGTGCCGACACCGACGCTGTCACTCGGCGTCAAGCCCGAGGATGCCCTGGATTCGGAGGATCTGTACCGGTTCCGGGCGCCGAAGCCCGGTCGCGCGACGTACCTGCTGGCCGACGAGTTCGGCCCCGGCGTGTTCGTCACCGACGAGGCCGGCCGGATCATGAAGAGCTTCACGCACCCCGCCGACGCGGATTCGCTGGACACGTCCTTCGAGACCGTGGCCATCTTCCCGGACGTGCTGATCCGGGCGCGGCGCGGCCGCGGCTTCGAATCGCTGGCCGTGTCCGGCGACGAGCGGTTCGCGTGGACGATCCTGCAGTCGTCGCTCCAGCGCAGCGGCACCGGTTCCAACGTGCTGCGTGCCTACAAGATGGACATCTCCGATCCGCTCAACATCGTCGTCGTCGGGGAATTCCTTTACCAGTTCGAATCGCTGGCCGTCTGGCAGGCGATCGATCCGACGGTGGACGCCAACAACGACCTGAAGGTCAGCGCCGTCGAGTGGGTCGCACCCGACCGGCTGCTGGTCGCCGAGCGCGCGAACGTCGACGGGCTGCTGGTCTTCCTCGCCGATTTCCGGCGTGCGACGAACATCCTCGGCACCCCGGAATCGCTGCTGACCTCGCCGCTGATCGAGTCCCGCATCGCGGAGCTCGGCCTGCGCGGCGCCGGCAAGGAGCTGCGCTTCGATCTGCGCGACCTGCCGGAGATCGGCGCGGTCGGCAAGATGGAGGGTCTGCGCGCGGTCTCCCGCTCAACCCTGGTGATGTGCGAGGATGCCGACTTCGCTACGCCGACGCGGCTGTGGGTCGTGCAGCTGCCGAGAAAGCTGCCGCGCGGCAACGCCGGTGACGGCGACGCCCAGTAGCGGACCCGACGAAGGGAACGGGGCCCGGCCGGCACCGCCGCGGCCCCGTTCTACTCCCTGTCGCTGACGCCGGCCTCGGCGAAGGTCGCCATGCCGGTATGGCAGGCGAGGGCGGCGCGCAGCAGGCCGAGCGCCAGCACCGCGCCGGAGCCCTCGCCCAGCCGCATGCCGAGATCGAGCAGCGGTTTCTGGCCGATCGCCTCGAGCAGCCGCGCATGGCCGGGCTCCGCCGAGCAGTGCGCGACGACGCAATGGTCGAGCAGGTGCGGGGCGATGCGGTACAGGATGGCGGCGGCGGCGGTGCAGGCGTAACCGTCCAGAAGCACCGGCACGCGGCCCATCCGCGCGGCGATGACGGCGCCGGCAATGGCGGCCAGCTCGCGCCCGCCGAGACGGCGCAGGATTTCCAGGGGATCATCGCCGGCTTCGCTGTGCAGGTCCGCCGCCTCGGCGACGACGCGCGTCTTAATCTGCAGCGCGTCGCCCGCAACGCCGGTGCCGGGTCCGGTCCAGTCGGCTGCGGCGCCGCCGAACAAGGCATGGCACAGCGCCGCCGCGCTGGTGGTATTCGCGATGCCCATCTCGCCGAGGCAGATCACGTCGATGCCGTCCTCGACCGCCATCATGCCGAAGGCCATTGCGGTGGCGCATTCGGCGTCCGTCATCGCAGGACCTTCGGTGAAATCGACGGTTGGCTGCTCGAGCGCCATTTCGTAGACCCGGAGCTCCGCATCGAAGGTCCGGCACAGCTGGTTGACGGCCGCACCGCCGGCCCGGAAGTTCTCCACCATCTGCGCCGTGACCTCGGCCGGGTAGGCCGAAACCCCGTGCACCGCGACACCGTGGTTGCCCGCGAACACGGCCGCCCGTGGCCGGTCCAGACGCGGGGGATACCGGCCCTGCCAGCGCGCCAGCCACGCGCTCAGCTCCTCGAGCCGGGCAAGCGCGCCCGGCGGCTTCGTCAGCTGGGCCTCGCGCGCCGCGGCCTGCGCCGCCGCCGCATCGTCGGGTCCCGGCAATCGTCCGAGGAGAGCGCGGACCTCATCCAGCGATGCGGCCGTTGGATTTCCCATGCCGTCCCTCTCGTCTGTTCGAATTGCGCCGCGGTTTCCGCAAGGCGGTGCGATGCTCTATAACCGATCGGGATGCAGGAGGGCAGGGAAATTCGGGACGGGGAACCGGCCGCCGCGACGACCGGGCGCGGCGACGCGCCGCCGCGCGACTGCGGCCGGCACCGCTGGCTGACGGCCCTGCCGGTCGCCGCGATGTTCCTGACGCGCCTGTCGGTCGGCGCAGCGGACGGCAGCGTCGCCGGCGCGGTCATAGCCTTCCCCCTCGTCGGCGCAGCGGTCGGAGCGCTGGGCGGCGCCGCGTACTGGCTGGCAACCCTGATCGGCCTGCCGGGGCTCGCCTGCGGCTTCCTTGCGGTCGGCGCCATCGTCATCGTGACCGGCGCCTTGCATGAGGACGGCCTCGCCGACATGGCCGACGGACTCGCCGGCGCCACGCCGGAGGAGGCGATCCGGATCATGCGGGACAGCCGCACCGGCAGCTACGGCGTCCTGGCGCTGGTGTTCAGCGTCGGCCTGCGCGTGTCCGCGCTCACGGCGATTGCCGGACCCGGGGCCGTCGTCCTGGCGCTCGCCGGTGCCGGGGCCGCATCGCGCGCCGCGCTGCCGGTCGTCATGCGGCTGCTGCCGCCGGCAAGCGCGCACGGCCTCGCCGCCGCTGCGGGAACGCCGAAGGCTCTGGACGCTGCGCTCGCCGTCGCGATCGCCGCTGCGCTGGCCCTTCTCGGTCTGGGCCCGGCCGCGGCGCTGGCGCTGGTCGCGGCCGCGGCAGTTGCGGCATGCACTGTCGCGATGCTTGCACGGCGGCGGCTGGGCGGCTACACCGGCGACTCGCTGGGCGCCGTGCAGCAGGCGGCGGATATCGCCGGGCTGCTGGCGCTGGCCGCCGTGCTGTGAGGACCGACTCGTCATGACCGTGACCCGCTGGTGGTGGATCCGACACGCTCCCGTGCCCAATCCGGACGGCCGCTGCTACGGGCAGGGCGACAAGGATTGCGACGTCTCGGATCGCGAGTCGTTCGAGGGGCTGAGCCGCATGCTGCCGCGCGGCGCGGTGCTCGTGACCAGCGACCTCATCCGCACGCGCAAGACCGCGTCGGCGATCGTCGCCGCCGGTCTCGACCTGCCGGAACCGATCGCCGAGCCGACCCTGCGCGAACAGTCCTTCGGCGACTGGCAGGGCATGCGCTACGAGCAGATCTGGCAGTCGCGCGGCGGCCGCCATCCGTACTGGCTGGCCCCCGCCTACGAACGGCCGCCGGCGGGCGAGAGCTTCGCCGACCTGCTGGCGCGCCTTGCGCCCACGGTGCACCGCCTGACGCGCGAGCACGCCGGCCGCGATATCGTCTCGGTCGGCCATGGCGGCACGGTGCGGGCGGCGCTCTCCATCGCCCTCGGCATGCACCCGGAGGCGGCGCTCACCTTTACGGTCGAAAACCTGTCGCTGACCCGCATCGACCATATCGACGGGCCGGACGGCGCCGGCCACTGGCGGGTGGTCACGGTCAACCAGCGGCCGAAGTTGAACGGGCCGTTGCTGCCCTAGGCGGTGCTTGTGGCGGAACCGGCTTCCCTTCCCCGCGTCACGCTGGTGCTCGGCGGCGCCCGCTCCGGCAAGAGCCGCCATGCGGAATCGCTGATCGAGGCGGCGCTTGCCGCCGGCACCTGCGACGGCGCGACCTACCTTGCCACCGCCGAGCCGCGCGACGCCGAGATGGCGGCGCGCATCGAGGAGCACCGCCGCCGCCGCGGCGTGGGCTGGCGCACCGTCGAGGTGCCGCTCGACCTGGTCTCCGCGCTTGCGGCGCATGCCGCGCCCGGCCGCCCGGTGCTCGTCGACTGCCTGACACTGTGGCTCTCCAACCTCATGGCCGCCGGCCGCGATGTGGAGGCCGAGACCGCGGCGCTGGCGGAAGCTCTCCGGAGCCTTGCGGGACCGGCGCTGCTGGTCGCCAACGAGGTCGGCCTCGGCATCGTGCCGGACAACGCGCTGGCGCGGGACTTCCGCGACCGGGCCGGGCGCCTCAACCAGATGGTGGCGCAGGTGGCCCAACGCGTGCTATTCGTCGCCGCCGGGCTGCCGCTGATAATGAAAGACAGGGACGAGGACTGAACACATGGCCGCACGGATACCCGCGACCGTCATCACCGGCTTTCTCGGCGCCGGCAAGACCAGCCTGATCCGGCACCTGATCGAGCACAACCGGGGCCGCCGGCTTGCCTTCCTGATCAACGAGTTCGGCGATCTCGGCATCGACCGCGAGCTGCTGCTCGGCTGCGGCATCGAGGGCTGCGGCGAGGACGACGTGGTCGAGCTGGCCAACGGCTGCCTGTGCTGCACCGTGGCCGACGACTTCCTGCCGGCGATCGAGGCGATCCTCGACCGCCCCGAGCCGCCCGACCATATCCTGATCGAGACCTCCGGCCTTGCCCTGCCGAAGCCGCTGGTGCGCGCCTTCAACTGGCCGGAGGTGCGGGCGCGCGTTACCGTCGACGGGGTGATCGCCGTGGTCGATGCCGCCGCCGTCGCGGCCGGCCGTTTCGCCGACGACCCGGCGGCGGTCGAGGCGCAGCGCGCCTCCGACCCGTCGCTCGACCACGACAACCCGCTGGAAGAGGTGTTCGCCGACCAGATCATGTGCGCCGACATGGTGGTGCTGAACAAGGCCGACCTCGTGGACGACGCGGCGCTGGCCCGCGTCGAGGCGGTGCTCGAGCCCGACCTGCGGGACGGCGTGCATCCGGTGCGCAGCGCCCATGCGAGGATCGATGCCGCGGCCCTGCTCGGCATCGCCGCGGCGGCGGAGGACGACCTCGCGTCGCGCCCGTCGCACCACGACGCCGAGGACGGCGCGCACGACCACGACGACTTCGAGAGCTTTACCGTCACCCTGGGCCCGGTGGCCGACGCCGACGCGCTCGAGGCGCGGCTCAAGGAGGTGGTGCAGGACCACGATATCCTGCGCATCAAGGGCTTCCTCGACCGGCCGGGCCGGCCGCGGCGGGCCGTGGTGCAGGGCGTCGGGCCCCGCTTCCAGCGCTATTACGACCGCGACTGGCGCGACGGCGAGACGCGCCGCAGCGAGCTGGTGGTGATCGGCCTCAAGGGCCTCGACCGCACCGCCATCGAGGCGGAGATCCGCGACGCCGTCGCCCCGGCCGAAGCGGCGGAATAAGGGGATTGAACCACAGAGACACAGAGGCACAGCGGCAGCGGTGAGCTGGCGGCCCCTCTGTGTCTCTGTGTCTCTGTGGCAATGAGAAACAAGTCTTGCCCTGCGGGCGGCTTTGCCGTTTCGTGACGCCATGCATCTTCTCGCCGCACAGCCGGGGACCATCGAGGACGGATCGGAGGCCGTCGACCTCGGCCAGACCCCGGGCGATATCGTCGTCCTGTCCGCCGCCGACACCGAGATCGCCTGCCTCGCCGCGGCCCAGGCGCGACGCCTCGCGGAGGATGCGGCGGCGCCGTCGCTGCGCCTCGCCAGCCTCCTGCAGCTGGGTCACAATCTGTCGGTCGATCTCTACGTCGAGACGGTGGCGGCGCGCGCAAAGCTGGTGATCGCGCGGCTGCTCGGCGGGCGCGCATACTGGCCCTATGGCGTCGAGCAGCTGGCCGCGGCGTGCCGGGCCAACGCCATCCCCCTGGCCCTGCTGCCCGGTGACGACCAGCCGGATGCGGAGCTTGCCGGCCTCTCGACCCTGCCGGAAGAGGCGCAGCACCGGCTGTGGCAGTACTGCGTCCACGGCGGGGTCGACAACGCGGTCGGATTGCTGCGCTACGCGGCGACGCTGATCGGGCGCGACGCCGACTGGGCCGAGCCCGCGCCGCTGCTGCGCGCCGGCCTGTACTGGCCCGGGCTCGCGCGCCCGTCGCTGCAGGATCTGCCGTGGCGCCAGGACCGCCCCGTCGCCGCCATCGTGTTCTACCGGGCGCTGCTCCAGGCCGGGAACTGCCGGGCCGTCGACGCGCTGATCGCGGCGCTCGGGCAGGCCGGGCTCGATGCGCTGCCGATCTACGCCACGAGCCTGAAGGATCCGGTCTGCGAGGCGACGATCCGCGAGCTGCTGGCGACGATGCCGCCGGATGTGATCCTCAACACCACGGGCTTCGCGCTCGCGCAGCCCGGGGCGGCGCGCGCGGACACGCCGTTCGACGGTTCCGGCTGCCCGGTGCTGCAGGCGGTGTTCTCCGGCGGCAATGAAGAGGCGTGGCGCGACGGCACGCGCGGCCTGTCGGCCCGCGACATCGCCATGAACGTGGCCCTGCCCGAGGTCGATGGCCGGATCCTTAGCCGCGCCGTCTCGTTCAAGGGGCGGGCGCGGCGCGACGAGGCGACCGAGACGGACGTGGTTGAATACGTGCCGGTGCCGGACCGCGCGGCCTTCACCGCGGCGCTGGCGGCAGGCTGGGCGCGGCTGCGGCGCAAATCCCCCGCCGAACGGCGCGTCGCCCTGGTGCTGGCCAACTATCCCAACCGGGACGGGCGCATCGGCAACGGCGTCGGGCTCGACACGCCGGCCGGCACCGGCAACGTCCTGCGGGCGCTCGCCGCCGCCGGCTACCGCATCGCCGACGTGCCGGCGGACGGCGATGCGCTCGTGCGGCGGCTCGCGCAGGGGCCGACCAACGCCGCAATCCGGGCGCGCGAAATCCGCGAGACACTGCCGTTCAACGAATACCAGCTCTTCTTCGGATCGTTGCCGGACGCGGTGCGGGACGCCGTGACGGACCGCTGGGGCGCGGCCGAATCCGACCCGTTCTTCCTGCCCGGCGAGACCGATTGCGGCGCCTTCGCGATCCCGGCCTTCCGCTGCGGCAACGCCGCGGTCTGCCTGCAGCCGGCGCGCGGCTACAACATCGACCCGGTGGCGTCGTACCACGACCCGGCGCTGGTGCCGCCGCACAACTACTTCGCCTTCCATGCCTGGCTGCGCGAGGGCTTCCGCGCCGACGCGGTCGTCCACATGGGCAAGCACGGCAACCTCGAATGGCTGCCGGGCAAGGCGCTGGCGCTGTCCGAAGAATGCTACCCGGAGGCCGCGCTGGGCCCGCTGCCCAATCTCTACCCCTTCATCGTCAACGACCCGGGCGAGGGCACCCAGGCCAAGCGCCGCACCGCCGCCGTTATCGTCGACCACCTGACGCCGCCGCTGACCCGTGCCGAGAGCTACGGTCCGCTCAAGGACCTCGAGCAGCTGGTCGACGAGTATTACGAGGCTGCCGGCGTCGACCCGCGGCGGCTCAAGCTGCTGGGACGGCAGATCGTCGAGCTGGCGCAGTCGCTCGGACTCGACAGGGACGCGGGCGTCGCGCCGCGGGCCGGCGAGGAGGAGACGCTCGCGGCGCTGGACAACTATCTCTGCGAACTCAAGGAGATGCAGATCCGCGACGGATTGCATGTCTTTGGCGAGTCGCCGGACGGCGATCTCCTGACCGACCTTCTGGTGGCGCTGGCGCGGGTGCCGCGCGGCAAGGGCGAGGGGGCGGACGCCTCGTTGATCCGCGCGCTGGCCCGCGATTTCGGCCTCGGCGCCTTCGATCCACTGGACTGCGCCCTGGGCGAGGCCTGGACCGGCGAACGGCCGCAGGCGCTGGAAACCGCGGACCCGTGGCGCAGCGCCGGCGATACCGTCGAGCGGCTCGAGCTGTTCGCGCGCCGTCTCGTGTCCGGCGAGGTTGCGGCGCCGGGCGAGGCCAGCCGCACCGTGCTCGGCTGGATCGACGGGGAACTGCGGCCCGCCGTCGCCGCCTGCGGCGCGGCCGAGATCGCGGGCCTGCTGGCCGGGCTCGACGGGCGCTTCGTCGAGCCGGGCCCGTCCGGCGCGCCGACGCGCGGACGGCCCGACGTGCTGCCGACCGGGCGCAACTTCTATTCCGTCGACACCCGCACCGTGCCGACCCCGGCGGCCTGGCTCCTCGGCTGGAAGTCGGCGCAGATGCTGGTGGAGCGGCACGCCCAGGAGCACGGCGCCTGGCCGCGGGCGATGGCGCTGTCGGCCTGGGGCACGTCGAACATGCGCACCGGCGGCGACGACGTCGCCCAGGCGCTCGCGCTGATGGGCGTGCGGCCGACCTGGGATGCCGCCTCACGCCGCGTCACCGGCTTCGAGATCCTGCCGCCGGACGTGCTGGACCGGCCGCGCGTCGACGTGACGCTGCGCATCTCCGGCTTCTTCCGCGACGCCTTCCCCGGGCTCGTCGACCTCGTCGATTCGGCGGTGCGTGCCGTCGCGCTGCTGGGCGAGCCGGAAGCGACGAACCCGCTTGCGGCCCGGGTCCGTGCCGAGGCGGCGCGGCTTTCCGGCAACGGGCTCGACGCAGCGGCGGCTCGGCAGCGTGCGGCGACCCGGGTGTTCGGCTCGAAGCCGGGCGCCTACGGCGCCGGCCTGCAGGCGCTGATCGACGAGCGCGGCTGGGATACCGACGCGGATCTCGCCCGGGCATATGTGGCCTGGGGCGGCTACGCCTACGGCGCCGGCGCCGACGGGCAGGCGGCGCACGGCCTGTTCGAGGCGCGCTTGCGCGCCGTCGAGGCGGTGGTCCACAACCAGGACAATCGCGAGCACGACCTCCTCGATTCCGACGACTATTACCAGTTCGAAGGCGGCATGACCGCCGCCGTTCGCGTACTGTCCGGGCAGCAGCCCGCGGTCTGGCACAACGACCATTCGCGGCCCGAAAGCCCGCGCGTCCGGACCCTCCAGGACGAGGTCGGCCGCATCGTACGGGCCCGCGTCGTCAACCCCAAATGGATCGCCGGCGTCATGCGCCACGGCTACAAGGGCGCCTTCGAGATGGCCGCGACGGTCGACTACCTGTTCGCTTTCGCGGCCACCGCGCGCTGCGTTGCCGACCATCATTTCGATGCGGTCTACGACGCCTATCTCGGCGACGAGAAGGTGCGGGGCTTCATCGAAACGCACAACCCTGCGGCGCTGCGCGAGATCGCCGGGCGCCTCAAGGAGGCGCAGGACCGCGGCCTGTGGCGCCCGAGATCAAACCGCAGCTACGCCGCGCTGGGCGAGCTTGCGGAGACCGATTGAAGCTGGCGAAGTCACGGCAGCACGATCACAGTTCTCGGGCCACCGTCTGACCGCCTCTTCGTGCTTTTTCCCCACACATGCCTCATCCTGAGCCTGTCGAAGGATGCGTGTGCAGGGAGGCTCCGCGGATCGCAGAACCTGAACAAAGAGCTCTCGACGCCTTGCCCCCTCTCCGACACATCCTTCGACAGGCTCAGGATGAGGAGCATGTGGGAGGATGTTGTTGCAGCACGTACGAGCCACGGCCGGCCACCATGCCCGCACCGCCCCGCTTGCATGCTATGATCCTCGCAACGACAACACGATAAAGAGAGGAGCGACCCATGCCGCGACTGGAGCCGCTGCCGGAATCGGCGCTCGACGAGCTCGCCGGCGCGCTGCGCAACACGCGCGAGCGCCTCGGCTTCCTGCCCAACAGCCTGCGCATCATGGCGCGCCGGCCCGACATCGTCGCCGCCTGGGCCAACCTGTCGGCCACCATCATGAAACCGGGCGCGGTCGACAAGGTGCTGAAGAACATGGTCGCGCAGGTCGTCAGCCGCGCCGCCGGCTGCAATTACTGCATGGCGCATACCGGCCATGCCGGCGCGCGCCTCGAGATCCCCGCGGACAAGGAGGACGCGCTCTGGGAGTTCGAGACCAGCCCGCTGTTCAGCGAGGCCGAGCGGGCGGCGCTGCGCGTCGCGCTGGGCGCCGGGCAGGTGCCGAACGCCGTGTCCGACGCGGATTTCGACGCGCTTCGCAAGCATTTCGACGAGGCGCAGATCGTCGAGCTCATCGCGGTGATGAGCATGTACGCGTTCCTCAACCGCTGGAACGACACGCTGGCGACCGAGCTCGAAGCCTCGCCCCTGGCGCACGGCCGCGCCCGCCTCGCGCCGCACGGCTGGGATCCGTCGAAACACCTGCCGCGGGAGTAGGGCAGCCGCCAAATCATAGGGCTGTCATTGCGAGGCGCGAAGCGCCGCCGCAATCCAGGAATCAAAAATGCATGGCTCTGGATTGCTTCGTCGGCGTTGTCTCCTCGCAATGACGGCCAGGGCAAACCATCAGGCCGATAATCACGTCAGATTCTCACACCGCATGGCATCGGCGGCCCCGCTCGCCGGCATACCCCTTACGAAACGGATTCTTCGAACTTCGTGAGTGAGGGAGTAACGCAATGAAACGCAAGACCATCGTGATCGCCGGCGTCACCGGCGCGCTGCTCGCCGGCGTGTCGGCGACGGCCCTGCTGGGCTACCAGTATCTCAAGCCCCGCCAGGCCTATTTCCAGGCGCAAGTGACGACCCAGCCCGTCGAGGCGGGCCGGATCCTGGACCAGTCGCCGCAGAGTCAGATCGAGCCTCAGCTGCAGCCGCAACCGCCGTTCCAGCCGCAGCAGCAGATCCGCCGGGACGAGAAGCGCACGCGGGACAGCCTCACCTCCGGCCCCGCGGTGGTGATGGAGCGCGAGAGCTATGCCGCCGGCAAGTCCACCGGCTACGTCGCAGCGGACGCGGTCGCACCGGTGCCGCAGCCGGGCACCGAGAACGAGCGCTACGGCGAATTCGACGACAACCCGGTCAAGCTGGTCGCCGAGGAGCCGGTCTCGACCTTCTCGATCGACGTCGACACGGCGTCCTATTCGGTCGTCCGGCGCTATCTGAACGACGGCGTGCTGCCGCCGAAGGACGCGGTGCGCACCGAAGAATTGGTCAACTACTTCAACTACGACTACGCGCTGCCGGACAGCGCGGGCGAGCCGTTCCGCGCCGACGTCGCGGTGTACGACACGCCGTGGGATGACGGCACGCAGCTGATCCGCATCGGCCTGCAGGGCTACGACATCCCGGCCGAATCGCGGCCGGCGGCGAACCTCGTGTTCCTCGTCGACACTTCGGGCTCGATGAACTCGCCGGACAAACTGCCGCTGCTCAAGAAATCGCTGAAGATGCTGGTCGACCAGATGGGCCCCGAGGACAGCATCGCCATCGTCGCCTATGCGGGCTCCGCCGGCGTCGTGCTCGAGCCGACCAAGGGCTCGGAGAAGCGCAAGATCATGTACGCGCTGAACGGCTTTCGCGCCGCCGGCAGCACCGCCGGCGCCGAGGGCATCCGCCAGGCCTATGCACTGGCCGAGGCGAATTTCCAGGAGGATGCGGTCAACCGCGTGATCCTGGCGACCGACGGCGACTTCAACGTCGGCCACACCGAGAACAGCACGCTCGAGGACTACATCTCGCGCAAGCGCGAGACCGGCATCTACCTCTCCATCCTCGGCTTCGGACGCGGCAACTACAAGGACGACCGCATGCAGGTGCTGGCCCAGGCCGGCAACGGCAACGCGGCCTATATCGACACGCTGAACGAGGCGCGCAAGGTGCTGGTCGACGAGATGGGCGGGACCCTGTTCGCGATCGCCAACGATGTGAAGATCCAGGTCGAGTTCAACCCGGCCTACGTCGCCGAATACCGGCTGATCGGCTACGAGACGCGGCTGCTCGCGCGCGAGGACTTCAACAACGACAAGGTCGACGCGGGCGACATCGGCGCCGGTCATTCGGTCACCGCGCTGTA
>JBFIFO010000056.1:0-21386 GCA_041602815.1 Alphaproteobacteria bacterium
CTGACGCCGGCAGATCTCCGCGGTGCCGCGTACGGGCTGCGGCAGGGCCTCGACACCGTCGGCGCGCTGGCCGGCCCGCTGCTTGCCGTCGTTCTCATGGTCGTCCTGCTCGACGACATGCGGGCCGTGTTCTGGCTCGCCGTCATCCCCGCCCTTGCGGCGGTGCTGGTGCTGGCGCTGTTCGTGCGCGAGGCGCCGCTGCCCGGGCGCGGCGCGGCATCACGCAACCCGTTTCGGTGGGCGGCCCTGCGCGGTCTAGGCCGGCCGTTCTGGGCGACTGTCGCGGTAGCGGGATATCTCATGTTGCCGCGGTTCAGCGAGGCGTTTCTCATCCTTCGCGGTGGCGGCTCAGCGCTGGCTGCATCGTTCGTCCCGCTGGTGCTGGTTGCCATGAACATCGGTTATCTGCTCACCGCCTATCCCGCGGGTACCCTGTCCGACAGAGTGGGACGCCGCGGCCTTCTGCTTGCCGGCTACGCCGTCCTGGCGCTTGCTGACGTGGTTCTCGCGTCGGCGGAGTCCCTCGGGACGGTGGTGTCGGGCGCTGTGCTGTGGGGGATTCACATGGGCCTGACGCAGGGAGTCCTCGCCGCCCTGGTCGCCGACATGGCGCCGGCGCGCTGGCGCGGGACGGCGTTCGGCATCTTCCATCTCGTCACCGGCCTCGCCATTCTTATGGGCAGCGTCATTGCCGGATGGCTTTGGCAGAGCGCCGGCCCGCAATGGACCTTCGCCGCCGGCGCCGTGGTCGCCATACTGTGCCTTCCGGTGATCGCTGCCGGCCTGCCGCGTCGGTCGTAACGCGCGGGCCTCACTCGGCGGCGGTTGGGATCGGCTCGTCGGCGCGAATTGCGGCCAGCAATTCGGCCTCGCGAGTCTTGGCCTCGCGGATCGCCTTGTCCTTGATATGTCCGAAGCCGCGCACCCGGTCCGGAAGCGATGCGATCTCGACCGCCAGGGCCCGGTTCTCGGTGTCCAGCATCGCCAGCAGTTCCGCGATCGTTGCCTCGTACGCGGCGACCAGCCTGCGCTCGGCCCGGCGCTCGGCCGTATAACCAAAGATGTCGAAGATCGTGCCGCGCACGCCCCTCAGTTTCGCCAGCAACCGGAACAGACGGAACACCCAGGGTCCGTACGTGGACTTCAACATCTGGCCGGTATACGGGTCCCGCCGGGCGAACAGGGGCGGCGCAAGGTGGACGTGCACCTTGAAATCACCGGTGAACGCGGCGGAGAGCGCGGACTGGAAGTCGTCGCTGCTGTAGAGCCGCGCGACCTCGTACTCGTCCTTGATGGCAAGCAGCTTGAAGTAATTGCGAGCCACGGCCTCGGCAAGATCCTCACGGCCGGGCGTGCGCTCCGCCTCCGCCGCCCGCACGCGCCCGACGAGCTCGGCGTAGCGCCGCGCGTAGGCCGCATCCTGGTACGCGGTGAGAAATTCGACGCGCCGCTCGATGATGTCGTCGAGGGTGCGGGCGATATCCGGCGCCCGCGGCGCGCCGGCCGCGCGGGCGACCGCTTCGACCGCGGGCAGGTCGGCGGCAGCGCGACGTCCCCACAAGAATGCCTCCCTGTTGCTGTCCACCGCGACTCCGTTCAGCTCGATGGCCCGCATCAGCGCGTCGTGCGACAGCGGAATCAGCCCCTGCTGCCAGGCGAAGCCGACCATGAACAGGTTGGCACCGATCGAATCGCCGACCAGAGCCAACGCAAGGCGCGTGGCGTTTACGAACCCGGCCTGGCCAGCCCCGGTCGCCGCGACGATGGCACTGCGCATGTCGTCGGCGGGCAGCGCAAAGTCTCGATTGCGGGTGAAGTCGCCGGTCACGCTCTCATGGGTGTTGACGACGGCACTGGTCACGCCTGCCTGCATCTTGGCAAGCGAATTCGCACCGGCGGTGACGACCAGATCGCAGCCGATGACGAGATTGGCACCGCCGGCGGCGATCTGAACGGCGTGGATGTCCTGTGGCCGGGCGGCGAGTCGGATGTGGCTCGTGACCGCGCCGTATTTCTGGGCGAGGCCTGCGATGTCAAGCACACCGACGCCCTTGCTCTCCAGATGCGCGGCCATGCCGAGCAGCTGGGCGACCGTCACCACGCCGGTTCCGCCGATGCCCGTGACCAGTATGCTGTAGGGCGTGTCCAGTGCTGGCAGGTCCGGCTCCGCCAACGTCGCGGGGAATGAGGATGCAATGTCCACGGTCTTGCGTTCCGGCTTGCGCAGCGATCCGCCCTCGACGGTCACGAAGCTGGGGCAGAAGCCCTTTATGCAGGAGAAATCCTTGTTGCAGGCGGACTGGTCGATCGCCCGTTTGCGGCCGAATTCGGTCGCCACCGGCACCACCGACAGGCAGTTGGACACCGCCGAGCAGTCGCCGCAGCCCTCGCAAACGGCCTCGTTGATGAAGACCCGTCGTGCCGGGTCCGGAATCCGGCCGCGCTTGCGCCGTCGCCGCTTTTCGGTGGCGCAAGTCTGGTCGTATATGATCGCCGTCACGCCGGGGACCTTGCGCAATTCCCTTTGCAGGCGGTCCAATTCATCGCGGTGGTGAATCGTAACGTCCGGCGCCCAGCCGAGGCCGGCGGGATACTTGTCGGGCTCATCGGTCACCACGACTGTTCGCACGACGCCCTCGCCATACAGTTGGTTGGTGATCTGCGGGACCGTCATCTTGCCGTCCACCGGCTGCCCGCCGGTCATTGCGACGGCGTCGTTGAACAGGATCTTGTAGGTCGCACTGGCGCCGGACGCGACAGCCTGGCGGATCGCCAGCAGACCGGAATGGAAATACGTGCCGTCGCCGAGATTGACGAAAACATGCTTTTCGTCGGTGAACGGCGCCTGCCCGACCCAGGTCACGCCTTCGGCACCCATCTGCGTGAAGGTCTGGGTGTTCCGGTCCATCCATTGGGCCATGTAATGGCAGCCGATTCCCGCCAGCGCGCGGCTGCCGTCTGGCACCCGGGTCGAAGTGTTGTGCGGACAGCCGGAACAGAAATAGGGCAAACGCTGCGGCGCCGGGTGCAGGGATTCGAGCGCCTTCTCCTTGGCATCGAGAAACGCAAGCCGTGCCTCGATCCTGGGGCTCGAGTGGAAGCGGGCGATGCGCTGTGCGACGACCCGGGCGATACGTGCCGGCGTGAGCGCGCCGGCCGACGGCAAAATCCAGTTTCCCGACTCGTCGAACTTGCCCACGATGCGTGGCCGCTTGTCGGCGTCCCAGTTGTAGAGCTGTTCCTTGAGCTGGTTTTCGATCAGTGCACGCTTCTCCTCGACGACGAGGATTTCCTCCAGCCCCTCGGCGAACTGTCGGATTCCTTCGCGTTCCAGCGGCCAGGCCAGTGCCACCTTGTATACCGTCAGGCCGATTTCCGCGGCGTACTCCTCGCCGATCCCAATGTCCTCCAGTGCCTGGCGCACGTCGAGATAGGACTTGCCGGTGGTGACGATGCCGAAACGCGGCTTCGGGCTGGCGATCGCCACGCGGTCGAGCCCGTTGGCACGGGCGAAGGCGATTGCCGCATACAGCTTGTAGCGGTGCAGCCGGTATTCCTGGTCGTTGGGCGGGTCGGGCCAGCGGATGTTGAGACCGCCCTCCGGCATCGCAAAGTCGTCGGGCGTCTCGATGCGCAAGCGGAGCGGATCGATCTCCACCGACGCGGACGTCTCAACGGTCTCGGCCACCGTCTTGAAACCGACCCAACACCCGGAATAGCGCGACATCGCGAAGCCGAACAGGCCGAGATCGATCACCTCCTGCACGCCGGCCGGATTGAGCACCGGAATGCTGGCGTCCGCGAAGGCATGATCCGACTGGTGCGGCAGCGTCGAAGAGCGACAGGTGTGATCGTCGCCGGCCAGCGCCAGCACCCCGCCGTAGCGCGACGTGCCGGCGTTGTTGGCGTGTTTCAGCGCGTCGCCCGAGCGGTCCACGCCCGGCCCCTTGCCGTACCACATCGCGAAGACGCCGTCATAGCGGGCGCCGGGGAACAGGCCGACCTGCTGGCTGCCCCACACGGCGGTCGCCGCGAGGTCCTCGTTCACCCCGGGCTGGAAGCGGATGTGGTTGCGTTCGAGAAACGGCTGCGCCTGCCACATCGCGGTGTCGAGCCCGCCCAGCGGCGACCCGCGATACCCGGAGATGAAACATGCGGTGTTCAGGCCGGCCGCGACATCCCGCTGGCGCTGCAGCATCGGCAGGCGCACCAGGGCCTGCGTCCCGGTCAGGTAGACGCGGCCGGTCTCGCGCTCGTACTTGTCGTTCAGGGTTACGTCTGCCAGCGGCATCGTTTCCAACCCTCCGAAGGCGTTTCCGGATCCCGCAACATTATTATCATAACCAAAGGGTAGCCAGCTTGGGGCGGAATTCAATCACCCCTTCCGCCCGCGCCGCATTTTGAACGATTCTTCGTTGCCGCGGGTTGGCAGCAGGCGCGATGTTTTCGAAACCACCGAGTCGCCGGCACGATTCGTACCAACGAGCGGCCCGCCGTCTTCAGTTCCCGTCCGGCGGAACCACCTTGATGCGGTCCACGATGTTCCTGACGCCGGGCACCTTTCCGACGATACCGAGGGCGAGGTCGCGCTCCGCGACGCTCAGCGCGCGGCCAAACATGTAGATCGTGCCGTTGACGCTGTGCCAGCGCAGATTGGCGGATCGGACGTCGTCGGCGGAACGCAGTTCCTTCTTGATCCTGGTTTCGATCGCCAGGTCAGCGGCGGCATCCACCAGCTTCGCGTCCGGCAGGATCTGAATTTCGTTGTAGATCGGGTTCGCGCCGGTCACGGACGCGGCAAGAGCGCCAGCGGTGGCTTTTGCGGCCTGGTCGACGACCGTCCCGGTCAACAGCACCGCGCCCTCGTACACGTCGACCGTCACGTTCTTCAGTCTGCCGACCTCCTGCTCGACATACAGCGCCTGGATATCCAGCCTGATGCGCGCGTCCTCGCGCGCAACGAGAATGCCGCGCTCCTCGACATAGGTGCGCGGATCCTCCAGCACGACCATGGTCGGGCTCTGGCAGCCAAGCGCCGGCAAAGCGGCAAGCACCGCCAGGACCGGCGCACACCGGCGCAGCAATGTCATGTTGGCAGTGCTCGATTGCTGCGTGTCGTCGCAGCCGAGGCGGCGCCGCGGGGTTCGTTACTTGCCGTAGAGTTTGTCGAGAGCGCTGCCATACCTTTCCCTGATTACGTGTCTGCGAATCTTCATGCTGGGTGTCAGCATGCTATTATCGATGGAAAAACTCTCCGACGTCAGGATGAATTTTCGTACCCGCTCGATGATGGAGAGTTTCTTGTTGACTCGATCGACAGCTTCGCCGATTGCCCTTACGAAATCGTTATCGCCGATCAGTGTCGCAAGGTCCCCGGCCCGATTGTTTTTCGTCGCCCATACCGCGGCGAATTCCTCGTCGGGAACGATCACCGCTACAAGATGGGGCTTGCGGTCGCCATGTACCATGGCCTGTGCGATTTCCGGTTCGACGGTCAGCATCCCCTCGATGCGCTGCGGCGAGACATTGTCGCCGCCGGAGTTGACGATGATGTCCTTCTTGCGATCGGTAATCTTGATGTATCCGTCGTTGTCGAAAAGCCCGACGTCCCCGGTGTGCAGCCAGCCGTCCTTCAGTGTTTCTCCCGTTGCCTCGAGGTTGTTCCAGTATCCCTGCATCAGCAGCTCGCCGCGCACCAGGATTTCACCGTCGTCGGCGATCCTTACCTCTACCTCTTTCAGCGGGGGGCCGACCGTATCGATCTTGTTGGGCTCGTGCCGGTTGACCGAGATCACCGGGGCGGCTTCGGTCTGCCCGTAGCCCTGCAGGAGACGTACGCCCAGAGCAACGAAGAAGACACCGATCTCGTAGTTGAGCGCGGCACCGCCCGATACGAACGCCTTCAGGCGGCCGCCGAACCGCTTCGCGACCTTCCTGCGCACCAGCCGGTCGAGCAGCGCATCCTGCAACCGCTCGCCGAATGTCAGACTGCCCGGATCTTCGTAGCGTTTGCGGCCCAGCATCACCGCTTTCATGAAAAGATTCTGCCGAAACGCACTCTGGCTTTTGAGGCCGCGCATTATGCGGCCGTAGATCGACTCGTAAAGGCGGGGCACCGCCGTCATGATCGTCGGCCTGCTTTCGGCGATGTTGGCGACCAGCTTGTCGAGCGATTCCGCGTAGTAGATTTCGGCGCCGATCGAAATCGGGAAAAACTGCCCGGCGGTGTGTTCGTAGGCGTGGGACAGCGGCAGGAAGCTGAGAAAGACCTCGCCCGGTTCGGTGTAGCCAGGGAGGCGGGCGATCACATCGTGCGCCCCCATGCAGTTGCAGATGATCGCCCCATGACTCAGCATCACGCCCTTTGGCTGGCCGCCCGTGCCCGACGTGTAGATCAGGCAGCAGGTATCGCCGCGTTCCGGCCGCTGCGCGAATTCGCGGACGTCGTCCGCAAGCTCGCGGCCTTTCTCCAGGGCCTCCTCCCATGTGTAAATGCGCAGGCCCTGCCCGGGCACCGGTTCCGGCGTCTCGAGGCAGATGGCAAACTCGGTGGCCGGTGCACGCATCGCTGCGGGCAACGCGCGTTTGGCCAGCGCCCGCGTGGAAATGACCAGCCCCTTGGCGCCGCTGTCGTTCAGCACGAAATGGTGATCGTCCTCGGAATTCGTTGTGTAGGCCGGGACGGTGATCGCGCCGGCGGCCATGATTGCAACATCGGCGATCAGCCACGCCGGTCGGTTTTCCGACACCAGTGCCACCCGGTCTCCCGGCTCGACACCCAGCGCGCGCAGCGTCCGCGACAGCTCGCTGACCCGGCGTGCCACCTGTGTCCAGCTCTGGCTGCGCCATTCGGTGTCAGGCTTCGACCAAAGAAACGGCCGATCCGCGAAACGATCGGCCTGGTCGAAGAACATTGTCGGGAGGTTGCGGATGCCGTGGTAATCCATGGTTGTTCCCTCTCAGTCGGCGGTGGCCGCTCGCGCGTGCTTCTTGCCCAATGCGTCCGACGGGCATATATGGGGCCAAGCCGGAAACAGCTAGGATTATATGCATGACCAGCGGTTCAGCGCTAGGCAAGTTGCCGGAGTGGGATCTGGGTGATCTTTACAACGGGCCGGAGGCGAAAGAGCTCGCCACCGACCTGGATCGTGCCGCGGCGGCGTCGGCGACGTTCTCGGAGCGCTACAAGGGCAAGCTCGCAGAGCTTGACGGTGCGGCGCTTGGCGGCGCCATCGCCGAATACGAGGCCATCGACGAGACCCTTTCGAAGATCGGCAGCTATGCGCAGCTCGTCTATGCGGGCGACCAGTCGGACCCGGTGAACGGCAAGTTCTATCAGGGCATACAGGAACGCCTGAACGCCATATCGACGCAGCTCCTGTTCTTCGCGCTGGAGCTCAACCGGATCGAGGACCAGCGGCTCGACGGCCTGTTGTCGGACCCGGCTCTGGCCCGCTACCGGCCTTGGCTGCGCGATGTGCGCGCGATGCGGCCGCACCAGCTGGACGATGAAATCGAGCGCGTGCTGCATGAAAAGCATGTGGTCGGACGCGCCGCCTGGATCCGCCTGTTCGACGAGACGATGGCCGGGCTGCGTTTCCCATTCCGCGACGCGAAGCTGACCGAGGCCGAAATTCTCAACCTGATGTCCGATCGCGACGGTGACAAGCGGCGCGAGGCGGCAGAGAGTCTGGGTCGGGTCCTTGGCGATAATATCCGCCTGCTGACGCTGATCACCAATACGCTGGCCAAGGACAAGCAAATCGAGGACGGCTGGCGCAGGTTCGCGCGCCCCGATTCGTCACGCAACCTTTCGAACTTCGTCGAGGACGAGGTCGTCGACGCGCTGTCCACGGCCGTGCGCAATGCGTATCCCGTGCTCTCGCACCGCTATTATGAGCTGAAGGCCAGATGGTTTGGCGGCGACAAGCTGGATTACTGGGATCGCAACGCGCCTCTGCCGGACGCCGACGACCGAACGATCGCCTGGGACGAGGCGCAACACACGGTTCTCGAGGCGTACGCGGCGTTTTCGCCGGACTTGGCCGAGGTGGGCAAGCGGTTTTTCGAAAATGACTGGATCGACGCCCCGGTGCGGCCCGGCAAGGCGTCCGGAGCCTTTGCGCACCCCACCGTCCCCTCGGCCCACCCCTATCTGCTTCTCAACTATCAGGGCAAGACCCGCGACGTGATGACGCTTGCACACGAGCTGGGTCATGGCGTGCACCAGGTTCTGGCCGGCGGACAGGGTCACCTGATGGCGGATACGCCGCTGACGCTGGCCGAGACGGCATCGGTGTTCGGCGAGATGTTGACCTTCCGGGCAATGCTGAAGCAGACGACGGACCGGGGCGCCCGACGCGCGATGCTGGCCGGCAAGGTCGAGGACATGCTGAACACCGTGGTCCGGCAAATTGCCTTCTACGAGTTTGAAAAGCGCGTGCATGGTGAGCGGTGCGACGGCGAACTGATATCCGAACGGCTTGGTGACATCTGGATGGACGTGCAGATCGAAAGCCTCGGACCGGCACTGCGATTCGACGACAACTATCGGGTTTTCTGGGGCTACATCCCCCACTTCGTGCACTCCCCGTTTTACGTGTACGCGTACGCATTCGGCGACTGTCTCGTCAACTCGCTTTACGCGGCCTACGAGGATGCCGAAACCGGATTCGCCGAGCGTTATCTCGACATGCTTCGCGCCGGTGGAACCTTGCGCCACAAGGAACTGCTGGCGCCGTTCGGGCTCGATGCCAGCGAGCCCGAGTTCTGGGGCCGGGGTCTTGCCGTCGTCGCCGGCCTGATCGACGAGCTCGAGGCACTGTCTTGAATTTCGCCCGCCGCCAGCGGCCGAAGCTGGAAGTGCTGCACCGACCGCCTGCAGCCGATGTGGAGCGGGCCCGCCCGCCGCTGCTGTTCATTCATGGCGGATTCGTCGGCGCCTGGTGCTGGGAAGGAAATTTCCTCGACTGGTTCGCCGCCCGCGGCTGGGACTGCTACGCGCCCAGCCTGCGCGGCCACGGCGGCAGCGAAGGGGCGGCCGAGCTGCATGACTTCGGCATCGACGATTACGTGGCGGATGTCCTCCGGGTCGCCGGGGATCTCGACGGACCGCCGATCCTGCTCGGTCACTCGATGGGGGGCTTCGTTATCCAGCGGTATCTCGAACGCCACCCGGCGATGGCTGCAGTGTTGCTGGCGCCGGTGCCGGCAACGGGCATGTGCGGCCCCGGATTTGCGATGGCGGTCACGAATCCCGCACTGTTCATCGATGTCGGGCTGGCGCACGAGCTGGGCCGGCGCGCGCTTTCACCGGCTATCTTGTTCGAGGCAGTGTTCGGCCATGAGGCGGATAACGGGTTCGAGCTTTGCGGGCAGCGCCTCGGTGACGAATCGCATCGCGCCTGGATGGACATGTGTCAGCCGTCCTACATCGACACAACCCGGATCCCGGATCTGCCGCTACTGGTCGTCGGCGGCACCGAAGACCGCATCGTCCCGCCGGCCTTCATCCGGTCTGCGGCGCGCGTGCTCGGCACGACGGCGCAGATCCTGCGCGGGCTCGGACATGCGTTGATGCTGGAGCCCGGATGGGAGCGGGTGGCCGGCCGCATCGAGGGATGGCTTCACGACCAGGGGTTTTGAAGTTACGGATTTGTTCATTTCTCCGTGGTTTGATCGGCGCTGGCGGCAGGCCCCACCCGGGCGCGCGACGGCACGGAGCCGACGTCCGGCAGCGGTGCAAACGGCCGGCTTGTCGCCGTGCAGTTGACGGCAATGCGGGGTGAGCGATCGTGAATAAAAAGCCTGAGCTGGGCGATGCCGCAGCGGCGGCCGCGATCCTCGCACATATCCGCAAGTATGTCGGGCCGGTCGAGTCCGTGTTCCATGAGTTCGAGGCGGGTGAATTCGGCATCGATATCCATCACGTGCCGCCAGCGAAAAAGCGCAGGGCGCATACGCTCGTTACGACCGGGCTGAGTAACAGACCGTTGCCAAATGGCTCGGGCGTCGGATTCGCCGAGCTGGTCATGCGCCTGCCACCCGACTGGCCGATGAGCGACGATGCGCTCGATGCAGACAGTGCGGCATGGCCGATCGCCTTGTTGCGGGCGCTGGGCCGGCTGCCGCACGAGAACGGCGTGCCATATGACTTCGGGCTGTGCATCGACGGTGCCGGCCTGCCGTTCGACCTCGCGGCGGCGACCGGATTCGCCGGCGTGTTGCTGGCGCCGCCGGTGACGGCACCGGATACCTTCTGGTGTCTCGATGCCGGCGGTGGCAAGATCGTCGACTTCTTCGGCGTCGTAATGCTCTATCCCGACGAGGTGGCGCTGGCCACGAGCGACGGCGTGGTCGCGCTGGCGCACGGGCTCGACGCCCTGAACGTGAACGAGCTGGTTGCGCCGGGGCGCAAATCCGCAGCCTGAAATCGCTCGATTGATCTCCGGTCGGCACGCCTTATCTATTGCGGGGATGTCTGATTCGGAGAGCAGCAGATTCGGCGGGCGCATGCGCCGCTACGCCCGTGTCGGCGGGGCTGTCGGCGGCATTGCCGCACGCTTCGCCGGCTCGCGGCTGTTCGGCATCGAACTCGACCGGGACCGACACGCAGCGGAACTGACCCGCGCCCTCGGCGGCCTCAAGGGGCCGCTGATGAAGGTGGCGCAGCTGCTGGCCACGATCCCGGACGCGCTGCCGGCTGAGTATGCGGCCGAGCTGTCGCAACTTCAGTCAGACGCGCCGTCCATGGGCTGGCCGTTCGTGCGTCGCCGCATGTCGACCGAACTCGGGTCGGACTGGCGCGCCCGGTTCGAAGAGTTCGACCGCGAGGCCGCGCATGCCGCCTCCCTTGGCCAGGTGCATCGCGCGATCGGCCTGGACGGCCGCGAACTGGCCTGCAAGCTGCAATATCCCGACATGGCTTCGGCGGTCGAGGCGGACCTGCACCAGCTCAAGCTCGTGTTTTCCATTTACGAGCGCTACGACAAGGCGATATCGACGCAGCAGATCCACGCCGAGATTTCCGAGCGCCTGCGCGAGGAGTTGGACTACGATCGCGAGGCGCGGCATATGCGGCTCTACGCCGAGATGCTGGGCAACGAAGAGTCGGTCTTCGTGCCGGAACCAATCGCCGAACTTTCCACCGACCGGCTGCTGACCATGACCTGGCTCGATGGCCATCCCTTGACCCGGTTCGGCGAATCCGAGCTCGAATTCCGCAACGCCGTCGCCCACAACATGTTCCGCGCGTGGTACGTGCCGTTCTATTACTACGGGGTCATCCACGGCGATCCCCATCTCGGCAACTACAGCGCCCGTCCGGATGGTTCGATCAACCTTCTCGATTTCGGCTGCATCCGGGTGTTCCCGCCATCCTTCGTGCGTGGCGTGATCGATCTTTACCACGCCTTGCAGGACGGTGACCGCGACCTCGCGGTACACGCATACGAGACCTGGGGATTTACCGGGCTCAGTGCCGAGATGATCGATACGCTCAACATCTGGGCCGAGTTCGTGTACTCACCCCTGATGGAGGACCGGGTGCAGCCGATCCAGGAAACCGACAGCGGACTGTACGGCGCACGGGTGGCGAGCCGGGTCCACGCGGAACTGCGGCGTCTCGGTGGCGTCACGCCGCCGCGTGAGTTTGTCCTCATGGACCGCGCCGCCATCGGCCTCGGCTCGGTCTTCCTGCGGCTCAAGGCCGAGGTCAACTGGCACCAGTTGTTCCATGGCCTGATCGGCGAATTCGACCAGGCGGTGCTCGCCCGTCGCCAGCGGCATGCTCTCGAAGCAGCGGGGCTTGCCGCGCCCTGATAAACGAGTCGGACCTTCTGGGCCGGCATTTGTATGTTCTTAAACAATTCGCCGGTATTCTGGCGCGTGCACATCGAAACGGCGGTACGCGTATGGGCCGCGACTACTGGAATCATATCGAACCGTTCTGGGACTCCATCAACATCTATGACGGGGCCGAGGAGTTTCTGCAGGGGTTCATGGAGACTCCCGAGCACGCCGCGAACCTTTTCGCGTTGCACTGGTGTGCATCCGAAGTGTGCAACGGCGGTTTTCACCAGTTCTTCTTCAATTCGACGGGCGTCCTTGCCCCCGAGGCCGTCGCCGGGTTCAAGGCCATCGGCATGCCGCAGATCGCCAACGTGATTGCCGAAGCCATGGCGAGTTTCGGCGAGCCATTTCCACGCGACCGGGAGGAACGCCAGGACGCCCTCGACGCGCTCACCGTGCAGTCCGGCGCCGGTGGCCAGTGGCAGAGCCCGTTCCAGGACATCGATGCCCGCTTCTACGACCTGCTCGGCCACGAGAACGGTGGCATGGAAAAGGCGGCCGAAGAATATGCCGCCCGGTTCCCCGTGCCCGACGGCCCGCTCCACGGGGCGCCACTCCTGAGCCGGCTGCTGGCGGCGCTGAGATAGGGCAGGGCATCGCAAGAAAATGGCCCGTCACCGGCATCCCGGTGACGGGCCACCCCGCCGGGGCCTCCCTGCCCCTGCCGCTCAACTGGGCATCAGCTCGTCGAGATTGTCCAGATTGTTGATGACCTGCCACTCGCCGCCGCCCTTCTCGACCCGACTCTGCCATTCTGCGAGACGCTTCAGGTAGATCCGCGGATCGACGTTGTCGGTGCGCAGCTTGGTCACGTTCAGGGCCACGACACGAAAGCCGTCGAGTTCGAAATTCAGGCCCTTGCGGACGAAGCCCTTCTTCAGCTCCTCCTGCAGGTCCGAATAGATCACGATGGTCTTGCGGCCGACGCGCTTCTCAATCAGGAATTCACTGCCCTGCAGGATGCCGCCGGTGATGTCCGTGTATTGGGCCGGCTTCACCGATTTGATGAAGTTCGCGACTTCTGCCTGGAAGACCCGTTTCTGTTGGTTGGCCACGCTCGGCCGGTCGTCGAGAGTCACCTTGGCGATGATGTCCTTTTCGCTGAAGCTGCCGGTGTCGATTCGGGCGACGGCGAAACTGTCGCCCGGTTCCAGCCGCGTCAGGATCGCAAGGATGATCTTCTGCGCCTGCTGCAGTTCCCGGGCATAGGTGCCCGACGTGTCCAGCAGCATGTAATATCCCTGCGCGCCCGAGTTAGACTCGCCGCAGCCGGTCAGCCCGACCGCGATGGCCAGCGCGAGCACCAGTCGCAACAAAGGTTTCAACATCACAGCACCTCCTTGCTGAGGGTCGGGCGCGGCTCGCGCCGGTTTGCACCGCCGCCGGACGAGCCGGAGCGGCGCGCCATCTTGACGACACCCTCGATCGCGACGCCGACGACCGCCAGAACATCGTAGAGATGCACCAGCATCAGGCCGAGATGCCGCACGATGCTACCGATCACGCGGAGCAGCGCGGCGGTTCCCCGCATGCCTGCGGCCGTTGCGGTGCCGAATACGCTGCGCGCGGTGTGGAAGAAGGTCTCCAGCGGGATGGCCACGACCGCCAGCACGAACGGCAGGAAGAAGCCGAGTCCCATCTGCGCCGCGGTGGTGATCCAACGGAACGATTCGCTCGCCGCCGCGGTCGCAACGTCGCCGCGCAGGAATGCGTTCGTCGCCTGCTCGTCCTGCACCAGGATCTCGCGCATCAGGGCAAGGCCCGATTCGATGGACGCCAGGACCGTCAGCAGGAACAGCAGGAACCACGCCATCCTGATGCGCGTCGAGTCCTTCAACGCGCCGATCACCGGGAACAGGTTGGTGATGCGCAGCGATTCCATCAGGAACACGCCGGTGAAGACTTCCAAAAGGATGATGACGAGGGCGCCGACCTCCGAAACCTTCAGGCCGCCGACGATGGCGTTGCCGCCGACCATCTCGGCCATCGGCCGGGCGATCAGGCGGAAGTTGATGCCGGCGCCGAAGGCGGCGATCGCCAGAACCAGCGCCGAGATCATGAAATAGGTGAAGGCCGAGGTCGATAGCGCGCGCTGCGCCTGGTCGGTCTTCTTCAGGATGCCCTCGTATTCCGCCATGTGCCGGTCGATGACCTTGGACTTCTCGAGCAGCGCGGTGACGTTCCTGTCGCTCAGGCCCAGCGTCGTCTCGAGCTTGCGGACATGCGGCATCATGGCGGTGAGGAACTTGTGCCGCGCCTGGGTCGCCTTGCGGTACTCGTCGGTCGCCGCGGCATGCGCCTTGACCAGCGAGGAATGGATGACTTCCAGGATCTTGGCGACCATGGGATCGCCCTTGGAATTGATGTTGGCCACCGCCTTGACGGCATCGACCCAGCCGGGTGGCGACGGCGGGACATCGGTGCTTTCCGTGTGGTCCTCCTCGATCTTGGTGATGCGCTCGCTGATCCGCCGGTACAGCGCCGGAGTATCGGCGAGATCGCGGCGGACCGCATTCTCGATTCGCTCGAACTCTCGTTCGATGACGCGTTCCTTCTGCTCGCGGCCGTGCGCCAGCAGGACTTCGCGATTGCGCAGCGCGAAATTCTGCTCGGCGCGGCGGATCGATTGGGCCGCGATGCGGAAGCCGCGGTAGATCGCCCGCGTCAGCGACAGGATTGCCATATGCGCCGGTTGCCGCGCGAGGTACAGCAGCGCCGACAGCAGCGCGAACCACAGGATGCCCGAAAGCACCGGATTCGGCAGGATAAGAAAGGCTTTTTCGAACGGCATGGATTTCTCCTTTCAAGGCTCTAACCCGAAAAACGGGAGGCCAAGTTGGGCGGTATCATACAATTTTACCAAAATATCATTCAAGTTAATGAAAGATTAATTCACAAAAAATCACAATTCAGAAATATTTTATTAACCATATACAATATGCCTTCTAATAATAATATTTAATATCAACGGACGAACATTTGTTATAATTAAAAAATCCTGTAGGATTGTTTAACGTCGTGGTTGAAATCTCTTTGGTCGCGTGGCCAGAAGGCGGCAGCCTTGCGTGCGCGGCGGCGCAACCTATAATGCGGCGCCTCTGTACCAGCTCTTCGCGTCGAAAATGAGGCCGGACACATGGCCGATTCACCCCTCGTCGGCATTATCATGGGAAGCCAATCCGACTGGGCGACCATGCGCCACGCGGCGGACACGCTGTCGGCGCTGGGCATCGCCCACGAAACGCGGATCGTGTCGGCCCACCGCACGCCGAAGCGAATGACGGACTATGCCGAGGGCGCCGCCGCGCGCGGCCTCAAGGTCATCATTGCCGGGGCCGGCGGTGCCGCGCACCTGCCGGGAATGGTCGCGTCGATGACGACGCTGCCGGTATTCGGTGTGCCGGTCGAAAGCAAGACGCTGAACGGTCTCGACAGTCTGTTGTCCATCGTACAGATGCCAGGGGGTGTGCCGGTCGGCACCCTGGCGATCGGCAAGGCCGGCGCCGTCAATGCCGGACTTCTGGCCGCTGCGGTCGTTGCGCTGCAGGACGAAGCCGTGGCGGCTGCGCTTGCGGAATGGCGGCGCAACCAGACGGATTCCGTGGCCGAAGAGCCCCGGAATGAGTAGGCGGCTGCCGCCCAACTCGGTGATCGGCATCTTCGGCGGCGGCCAGCTCGGACGTATGACGGCGCTGGCGGCGGCGCGGCTGGGATACCGGTGCCACATCTTCGCGCCCGAGGATGATATCCCTGCCTCCCAGGTCGCCGCGGCGACGACACGCGCCGCCTACGACGATCCGTCGGCGCTGGAGGCGTTCGCCCGCGCCGTCGACGTGGTGACGCTGGAGTTCGAGAACGTACCGGTCGAGGCGGTGCGGCGCGTGGGCGAGATCACGCCGGTTCATCCCGCTGCCGAGGTGCTCGAGATCTGTCAGGACCGGCTGCGCGAGAAGGAGTTTCTCCAACGCATTGGCGTGGCCACGGCGCCTTGGGCGGAGGTCACGGATCCCGCCGCCATCGCAAAGGCCGATGCCGCGATCGGGCGGCCGGCAGTCCTGAAGAGCGCGCGGTTCGGTTACGATGGCAAGGGCCAGGTTGTGCTCGGTGCCGGCGATGACCTCTTGGCGGCACAGGGGGCCGTTGGGGCAACGCGGTGTATTCTTGAAGGCTTCGTTGATTTCGCCTGCGAGATCTCGGTCGTCGTGGCGCGCGCCGCGGCTGGTGCCGTTACAACTTGGCCGGCCGTTGAGAACCGGCATGTCCGTCATATCCTCGATACCACGATCGCCCCGGCGCAGGTGTCGCCCGCGGTGGCTGCGGAGGCGGACGGGATCGCCCGCCGCATCGCCGCCGAGATCGGACTCGTCGGCGTGATGGGGGTGGAGATGTTCGTGACCCGCGGGGACCACGTTCTCGTCAATGAACTGGCGCCGCGGCCCCACAATTCCGGCCACTGGACCATCGACGCCTGCGATACCAGCCAGTTCGAGCAGCTCGTGCGCATCGTCTGCGGCCTGCCGCTGGGCGCGACGACCCGCCATTCTGACGCGGTGATGAAGAACCTGATCGGCGACGAAGTGGAAACCTGGCCGGAGGTCCTTGCGGAACCCGGCGCCCGGTTGCACCTCTACGGCAAGGCCGAGACGCGGCCCGGCCGAAAGATGGGGCACGTGACCCGGTTGAAGCCGCGGTCCGATCTGAACTGATTGCCGCGCACGAACGCGGCCGGAGTCCTCGACAGTCTTGGAAGTATATGCTGCCGGTCAGCGCCGGTACGCACGGTACGGCCGCGGGAATCCCTTGAGGCGCTCCCTAACTTGGCCGGTCGCCTTGCCAATCCGGGCGACGTCGGCCAGCCGGCGGTCGAGGAAGTCCCAGGTCTCGGCGCGTCCCTCCGAAGTGTCGTTCAGCCAGCACAGCACCGTCGCGCCCAGCACACCGGCCAGCAGACCCCGCTTGCTGTACCAGTTCCAGTCTGTTGAGGTATCGCCGGCCGCGTACCAGATGGAGTCGACGGTCCGATGCAGAAGCCTTGCGCCTAGTAACGCGTTCTGCGGCATTGCGAGGAAGGCGAGCGTGCGCCGAATCGCCTCGCGGTGCGGTTCGGCCTGTTCGAGACGCAGGCGCACGGCGCTCCGCACGCGCGCGGTCACGCCCATCGATTCGAGGTCCATCTGCTCCAGCCTCGCGAGCATCCGGCGGTCCGAAAGCGCACTGAAATGCGCGACCATCTCGCGCCCGCCGCCGGGAAACGCCTGCATGGCCTCCGAAATGTCGAGCCCGGCGTTCGTCGCGCCGTGGCGCAATGCCGTGACGGTCCAGCCGTCGAACGGCACGTGCGGCAGTGCCGCCTCGATCAGCGCGTCGCGCAGCTTCGTCGCCGCCGCCTCGTCCGTCATACCGCCTCCGCCTCCGGCTCTTCCGCGCCGCGCATCGCCTCGGGGACGCCGTGCCGCATTTCCTCCTGGAACAACAGCAGCGACAGGTCCGTCATGCGTTGCGGGTAGAGGATCCCGTCGAGATGGTCGCATTCGTGCTGGACGACACGGGCATGGAACCCCTCTGCCTCGCGCTCGATCCGGCTGCCGTCCGGGGCCAGGCCGCTGTAGCGGATCTTCGTGAAGCGCGGTACCGCACCAATCAGCCCCGGCACCGAAAGGCAGCCTTCCCACCCCAACGCGGTTTCCTCGGTCAGCGCCTCGATCTCGGGGTTTATCAGCACGGTCAGCGGTTGCGGGGAGGCACCGTCATCATCGCCGGCGCGCTCCTCCGGCACGTGGAAGACGACCACGCGCAACGGCACGTGCACCTGCGGCGCCGCGAGCCCGGCGCCGTTGGCGTCGTGCATGGTCTCGATCATATTGCGGATCAGCGCCCGGATCGGGGGTGCGGCGGGGTCGTCGACCGGTTTCGCCCGGTGACGCAGTACCGGATGCCCCATGCGGGCGATTTTCAGAATTGCCATGGTTGGCAATATGGGCGGGCAGGTGGGTGACGTAAAGCCTGAAAACCCTGCGAAAACCTGACGATTTTTGGCCGGTTGCCGTTTCCCGCCCTTCACAAGGCGACCCTGCTATGATATACACCGCTTCCCGCCGATCCGGAGGGCCGGAACGGGGGCGTAGATTTGTGCCGTGCAAATGTGAGAGGTAAGCTGAACGTGCAGGTCACCGTACGCGACAACAACGTTGAGCAGGCGCTGCGGGCGCTGAAGAAGAAGATGCAGCGCGAGGGCATCTTTCGCGAGATGAAGCTGCGCCGCGCCTATGAGAAGCCGTCCGAGCGCAAGGCGCGCGAGAAGGCGGAGGCGATCCGCCGGCACCGGAAGCTGCTGCGCAAGCGCAAACAGCGCGAAGGTTACTAGCACCGACGTGAGGTCAGATCCGCACGGCAGATCATAAGCGCCCCCGACGAAAGTCCGGTGGGCGTTTTTGTTTGGACGTAGGGAGGAGACCTGACATGTCCACCAGGCGGGTCGGGACACCGTGGATGTCTGCGGACGCGTTCGGCCGCTCGCTGCGAGGGTTCGGAGTCAACCTGCTCGTACGCGATATCGAAGCCGCCGTTACCTTCGCGAGCCGGGTCCTGGGTGCCGCGGCCGTATACAGCGACGCGGATTTTGCGGTGCTGCGGCTGGCTGGTGCCGAATGGTTGTTGCATGCTGATCACACCTACGAGGACCATCCGCTTTACGGAATTGTGATCGGCCTGGAGGGGCGGGGTGCTGGAGTCGAGCTTCGCCTCTACGACCGCGACCCCGATAAGGCCGAGGCGGCCGCCCGCGCCGATGGCCATACCGTGCTCGCCGGCGCCACCGACAAGCCCCACGGCCTTCGCGAGACCTACATCCTTGATCCCGACGGATACTGCTGGGTTGCGAGCCGGCCGCTGGCGACGGAGGACACCGGCATTTAACCCATTGTTAAACCTAACCCCCCAGAATTCCTCCAAAAATAACGATCGGGATCCAGTGGGGCCCGATTCCTCGGTCCCGGACCGCATGGCAAATCTGAAGGTTGCAGAGCGGCCAGGTGCGCCGGCCTCCTGGCACGCGAATTGCTTGGTCGGCATTCCATGCGGGCCGGATATCGGACCTGCTCGAACGAAGAGGGAAAGATAATGTATTCAGTGATTGATAACAGGCTCCTTGTTTCTGCAGCCCTGATCATTGGCGTAACGGTGTTCGCCGTGGGGCCGGCCGCATCGCAGACGACGGTGCGGGCCACCGCGCTTGACGCTCCGATCCAGATCGACGGCAGCGTCAAGGAGTGGGACGGCGTTCCCGCATATCAGATCGGCCTTAAGGGACGTGGCGGCGTCGACTCGGTCGAGATGCGGTTCGGAATCCACGGCGATATGATCTACATATTGGCAATCTGGGACGATTCCACCGAGAGTCGGCTGCACAAGCCGTATGAATGGCGCGAGGAATCGCAGTCCTATCGCCGGACGAACCAGCTGGAGGACCGTTTTGCGCTGAATTTCCTCATGGCCGGCGAGTTCTCCAACAGTAAGCTCTCCGGCGCCGAATTCACGGCCGATGTCTGGCACTGGAAAGCCTCGCGTTCGGACCCGGCGGGGATCGCCCACGACAAGAGCTGGCGCGTGTCGCGCACCGAATTCCCGGGCTCGAAGTCTTTCCAGGGTGCGGACGGGCAGACCGTCTATCTGGCGCGGCCGAGCGACGAGGGCGACCGACTGTACCGGCCGGTGAAATACACGCAAAAGCAGGATGCCCTGATGCCGCGATATGAGGTCAACCTGTCGCCTTCCGGCAGCGTCGCAGACATCCGCGCGAAGGGTGTCTGGCGCGACGGGCGCTGGTACCTGGAGATGGCGCGCCGGCTCGACACCGGGCATGCCGACGACGCGGTGATCCCGGCCGCGGGGCGGATTCCGTTCGCCGTGGCGGCGTTCAACGACGTCGACAGCGAAGAGCACAGCGTGTCCGGAATCCTGCACTTGCAGACCGGTAATTTCGGCAACTGACGCGGCACGACGTTGCGGCGACCGTCTTGTCCGACGGTCGCCGCGGCGGCGCGCGCCGGAGAGCTGCGATGACCAGTACGGTACCGAACGACACATCGCCGACGCGAGGCGACGCAACAAAACTGCTAAGTCTCAGCCGGACCTTGACTGTTTCGGCGAGCCTGCTGGTCCTTGTTCTGGTCGCTGTCGGCGTCATCGTCAGCACAGAGCTGTTCGCGATTCGCGACAGTGCCGAGGTGACCCGCAGCGTAACGATTCCGAAATCGGTCGAGCAAAACCGGCATGCCATGATTGCCGAACGGATGGGGCACCACGCCGATCAAGTGCGATATGCCCCGGAAGAGACCGTGCGTGCGCGGGCCCTCGAATCGGCGATGACGCTGAGCGGCGAGCTGGCGTCCAGCCTTCACCACCATCAGGGCGCCCAGGTGGAGCGTGCGGCGGAGCTGATCCGTGAAGCGGGGAACGCCGCACAGGCCGCGCAGGCCGCCGGTGAACGAATCGCCAGCCTGCTCGTCGAGGCCGACAACCTGATCTCCGAAATCGACGAAAGTCTGTCCGCGATTGTCGAGGACAGTGGCTACCGGGCGGTGGAAATCATCGATGACGCATCGCAGCAGCTGGAGGATTCCGAGGTGGGCCGGATACGCGCCGACGTTGGACGGATCCTCGCCGACGTGCAGGATACGATGGAATTCAATACGTCGAGCCGTCAGCTGCTCGACGCTCTGCGGGCTCTGCGGAACGTGCTGATCGAGGCTCGCAGCATCGACAGCGTGGCCGGTCTGGAAGCTGCCGAGGCCCGGTTCACTGCTCTGTACCGCAGGTTGGATGCGATGATCAACAGCCTCCCGCAGGCCGGTACCGGTGCCAGCGACTTCGAGTATCTGCCCGAGCAAATCGGCCAGTTCGCCCAATTCCAGGCCATCTTCCCGCTGCGCAGGGACGCGATCGAAGCACGAGGAAAGACCGATGTGCGGGCAGGCGAAGCCCTTTCGATTCTCACCAGCCTCCGCGAGAGCCTCTCGGCCGACGCGGCCGACAACGCGATGTCCAGCGTGGGTGAAATCGCTTCGGATACCGACCGGGTCATCGCAACCACCATAACGATGATGGTGGTCTTCGTGCTCATTGCGGTGTTTTCCGGCGCGATAGCCCGCAGGCACGTGCTGAAACCGCTGGTTTTGGCGAGCGGAGCGTTGGACGGACTGAGCCGTGGCGATCTTGCGGTCGACATCCCGGATTCGCGTTTCGATGAGTTCGCGTCGATCCGGGCGTCGCTGCACAGTTTCCGGGACGCGCTGGCCGATCGTGAGCGCCTCGAGGCGGAGCGGACGACGCAGGAGCGGCGCTCGGAGGAGGAGAAGCGGCGGGTGATCCAGGAGCTTGCCGAAGCGCTTGAGGGTAGCGTTCGGGAGGTGGCGTCGGGCCTGTCCTCGGCGGCGTCGGAGATGGAGACGGCGGCGGAGCGGATGTCGGCAACGGCGGCACAGACCCGGGGCCAGGCCTCGGCGGCGGCGGCGTCGTCGACGCAGGCAAGCAACAGC
>JBFIFO010000057.1:0-21232 GCA_041602815.1 Alphaproteobacteria bacterium
GGGGTTGGATTCGAACCAACGTAGGCTAAGCCAACGGGTTTACAGCCCGTCCCCTTTAACCACTCGGGCACCCCTCCGTTATTGCGCGCCGAAACGCCGGTGTGCCCCTCCGCGCACCGCCACGACGGGTGGGATGTATGGTGATTTGTGGCTGCTTGTCAACTTCAAAAAAAGACATACCAAAGCGCACCACTCCATTGGTTGCCGACGAAGCGGTGCCGGCACCGCGGAATGGCGACGCTTGTAGACCCATTCACGTCAGCAATAGTAAGGTCAGCCATGGGCAAATTCAAGGGATCCGATTTCCGGCCGCCGTCACGATCCGGCCGCCGCGGCCGACATGGCACGGACGGCGGGGCATGGCTCTACGGCTTGCACGCGGTCGCAGCGGCGCTGAACAACCCCAGGCGCCGAGCGCTTCGCCTTGTGGTCACGGCCGAAGGCGCGGCGAAGCTGTCGCCCATGGCGCCGTCGGCAAGGCCCGACATCGTCGAGCGGCACGCGCTCGAGCGCCTGTTGCCCCCCGGCGCGGTGCATCAGGGGGTGGCGCTGTCGGCCGAGCCGCTGGCGCAGCCGGGCCTCGAAGACATCGTCGCGCAGGCCGGCGATATCGCGACGATAGTGATCCTCGATCAGGTGACCGACCCGCACAATGTCGGTGCCATATTGCGAAGCGCCGCCGCCTTCGGGGCCGTTGCTGTGGTCCAGCCGGAACACGGGGCACCGGCCGCCACCGGCATCGTTGCCAAATCCGCCAGCGGTGCGTTGGAGGTCGTCCCGCTGGTAACGATCGCCAACGTCGCGCGCGCCATCGCGCACCTTAAGACGGCGGGCTTTTGGTGTCTCGGGCTGGACGGCGACGCCGAGGGGACACTCGCCGCGGCGGCGCCGGGCAACCGCATCGCGCTGGTCCTCGGCGCCGAGGGTAAGGGGATGCGCCGGCTGACGCGCGAGCGCTGCGATCTCCTCGTGCGGTTGCCGACCCGCCCACCGATCACCAGCCTCAACGTTTCCAACGCCGCCGCTATTGCACTCTACGAACTCGCCCGGCAACGACAAACCGGCTAGCCGGCCTGCGCCTGTCGACGCAGTTGTGCCAGGGTGATCGTCGGCGTGATTGCCTCCGGGGCGACGCGCAGTTCGATCAGGCTCGGCCGGTCGGCAGCAAGGGCTCGCTCGAAAGCCGGCGCGAATTCGGCGGTGCGCTCCACGACCTCGCCATTGGCACCGTAGGCCCGGGCGAGCGCAGCGAAATCGGGGTTCGCGAGCTCGGTGCCGAACACGCGGCCCGGATAGTTGCGCTCCTGATGCATGCGGATGGTGCCGTACATGCCGTTGTTGACGACGAGGAAGACAGCATTGGCACCATACTGCACGGCCGTCGCCAGCTCCTGGCCATTCATCAGGAAGCAGCCGTCGCCGTTGAACGAAACCACGACGCGGTCCGGAAAGGCGAGTTTGGCGGCCACGGCCGCTGGCACGCCGTAGCCCATCGAGCCTACGGTGGGCGCCGCCTGGGTCGCGAACCGCCGCCACCGGTAGAACCGGTGCAGCCAGATCGAGTAATTGCCGGCACCGTTGGTCAGGATCGCGGTGTCCGGCAGGATCTCGTTCAGCCATGTGACGATTTCGGCCAACTGCAGGTTGCCCGCGTTCGACACCGGCTCGATATGCCGCAGGTAGTCGGCGCGTGCTGCGCTGGTCCAGTCGTCCCAGACGGCGTGGTCGACGCGCTTCGTTGCCCGCGCCGCCGCCGCGAACTCGGCCGGGCTGGACGCAATGGCCAGGGTCGCGCGATAGACGCTGTTCAGCTCGTTGGGGTCGGGGTGGACATGCACGAGGGCCTGGGTCGGCACCGGCGGTTCCAGCAATGTATAGCCGGATGTCGTGATCTCGCCGAGCCGCGGGCCGACGGCGATGATCAGGTCGGCCTCACGGACCCGCTGACCGAGGGCCGGATTGATACCGATGCCGATATGGCCGACATAGCGCGGATCGTGGTTGTCGAAGCAGTCCTGGCGGCGGAAGGCGACGCCGGTGGGGATGTTGTTGGCCTTGGCATGGGCGGCGATGTCGGCGCTCGCCTGGGCGGTCCAGCCGGCACCGCCGACGAGCAGCAGGGGCCGCCGCGCGTTTTCCAGCAGGCCGCGCAATGCGGCCATCTCGGCGCGCGACGGTGACGGGCGGACTGGCTCCGCCATGGCCACGTCGGCGACGCTGGCGGTCTCGCGCAGCATGTCCTCCGGCAACGCCAGCACGACCGGCCCGGGCCGCCCCGACATCGCGGTGTGGAAAGCCCGGCTGACGTATTCGGGCAGCCGTGCCGCGTCCTCGACCTGGGCCACCCATTTGGCGACTGGCGCGAACATGCGCCGGAAGTCGATTTCCTGGAACGCCTCGCGGTCGGCCTGGTCGCGCGCGACCTGTCCGACCAGCAGGATCATCGGCGTCGAGTCCTGCATGGCCGCGTGTACCCCGATGCTGGCATTGGTGGCGCCCGGGCCGCGGGTCACGAAGCAGATTCCGGGCCGCCCGGTCAGCTTGCCCCAGGCCTCGGCCATGTAGGCGGCGCCGCCCTCTTGGCGGCACACCGTGAAGGCGATGCGGTTGCGCGCCCCGTAGAACGCGTCGAGGGCCGCAAGATAGCTCTCGCCCGGTACGCCGAACACCCGCTCCACCCCGTGCCCCTGCAGGGCATCGACGAGGATCTCTCCGCCCGTCCGTTTCGCCGTCTTTCTCCCGGCCATCGCTGTCAGCCCGCCTCCCCTGCTGCGGCGCAGATACCCCGCGCCATCAGATCGTCGACCGCCGCCGCGTCCCGCTCGAGCAGGCCGCACAGCACCTCACGCGTATGCTCGCCGAGCATGGGCGGCGCCCGGTCGTATGCGACCGGAGTCTCGGACAACCGCAGCGGGCTCGCCGTCAGCGGCACGGTGCCGGCCAGCGGATGCGCGAGTTCGATGCGCATGCCGCGGTGCCTGACCTGCGGGTCGTCGAACACCTGGTCGAGGCTGTTGATCGGCCCGCACGGCACCTGAACAGCCTCCAGCGCGGTGATCCAGTCCGCGCTGTCGCGCGTACGGGTGATGCCAAAGATGATGCCCATCAGTGCGTCGCGATTGGCAACCCGCTCGGCATTGCCCGCGAAACGCGGATCGCCAGTCAACTCCGGCCGCCCCGCCACTTCGCAGAAGCGGGCGTACTGCCCGTCGTTACCGATCGCCAGGATGATGTGGCCGTCCCGGGTCGGGACCGCCTCGTAGGGCACGATGTTTGGATGGGCGTTGCCCATGCGCACGGGCGGCGTTCCGGCGATGTGGAAATTCGAGGTCTGGTTGGCCAGCGCGGCGATCTGGCAGTCGAGCAGCGCCATGTCGATGTACTGGCCGGCGCCGCTGCGCTCGCGGTGGCTCAAGGCCGCCAGGATCGCCACCGTGGCGTACAGGCCGGTGAACAGGTCCGAAACCGCGACGCCGACTTTCATCGGCATGCCGCCGGCCTCGCCGGTCACGCTCATCAGGCCGCTCATGCCCTGGATCAGAAAGTCGTAGCCGGCGCGTCCAGCATACGGCCCGTCCTGCCCGAAACCGGTGATCGAGCAGTAGACGAGGCGCGGGTTGATCGCCTTGAGGCTCTCGTAATCGAGCCGGTACTTCGCCAGCCCGCCGACCTTGAAGTTCTCGAGGAGGACGTCGGAGCGCGCGGCAAGGTCGCGGACGATCTCCTGCCCCTCGCCCGTGCTGATGTCCACGGCGACCGACTTCTTGCCGCGGTTGGCCGACAGGAAATAGGCGGATTCCGCAGTCGGCGCGCCCTCGCGCCCGGCAAGGAAGGGCGGGCCCCAGCCGCGCGTCTCGTCACCTCCGCCCGGCCGCTCCACCTTGATCACCTCCGCACCCAGATCGGCCATCGTCTGGCCGACCCAGGGCGCCGCCAGCACCCGGCTGAGATCGAGCACCCGATAGGGGGTGAGCGGTCCTGCCATGCGATTCCATCCCCTGCTTGAGGCAAGCGGCGGTGAGACTAGCCGCGGCCCCGGCGCTGCGCCAGTACGAATTTCGCCGCGCGGCGCGCCGGGTCCGCCGCCGCCGATATCGGCGGAACGAGCCCATGCGTTAGGGTTTTCCGCGGGTTTGCGGACGCGCATATCGCGTCGCCGCCGCGCCGGCCGCTTGTGCACCGCCGGCCCCGGCGTTATATGATCGGCCACGGCACGGTGCCGCGCCGGCTTAGCTCAGTTGGTAGAGCGGCTGATTTGTAATCAGTAGGTCGGGGGTTCGAATCCCTCAGCCGGCACCACGCCCGCTCAACGGACGATCTCGCCCTGCCTCTTGAGATCGGCGGACTGCTGTTCCGAGATCCGGCCGCGCGGCAGGTAGACGGTGACCGTCGTGCCCTCGCCGGGGCTGCTCTTCAGCTCGAGGTGGCCGCCCAGCAGTTCCGTGAGCGACTTGACCAGCGGCAGGCCGAGACCGGTGCCGTCGCCCCGCGAGACAGCCACCTCGCGGACCTGCCCGAACGGCTCCAGCACCCGCGAGACATCCTCGGGCGCGATCCCGATGCCGGTGTCGGCAACGGCTATGCGGATGCCGTGCTCGCCCGATTTCTCGATCCTGAGCGTGACCTCGCCGAATTTCGGCGTGAATTTCACCGCGTTCGACAGGAGGTTCAGGGTGATCTGCTTGACCGCCCGGCGATCGACGCAGAGATGCGCGAGGTCCGGATCGACGTCGCATGTGACGGTCAGGCGCGCCGCGCCGGCCCGCTCGTCGATCATGCGCATGCAGCTCTCGACGATGACGGAGGTCTCGACCGGCTCCTCGTGCAGATCGTAGTTGCCCGACTCGATCGTCGAGACGTCGAGGATGTCGTTGATCAGGTTCAACAGGTGCTCGCCGCCGCGCTTGATATCGCGCGCGTAGTCGACGTAACCCGGATCGCCGACCGGACCCCGCATCTCCAGCATGATGAGCTCCGAGAAGCCGATGATGGCGTTGAGCGGGGTGCGCAGCTCGTGGCTGACATTGGCGAGGAATTCGGTCTTGGTGCGGTTCGCGAGTTCCGCCGCCGTCTTCGATTCGATCAGCGTGGTCTCGAACGACTTGCGCTCGGTCACGTCGATGCAGATGATCACGTTGCCGTTGTCGCGAGTCCGGTTGTTGCGGACCTCGAGGACGCGACCGTCCGCGCCGATATGCTCCGACCGGTCTCCGACCAGTCGCCGGCCCAGCTTCAGGCGCTCGACGACGCGCTTGCTCAGAAGGTCGGTTTCCGGGGCCGTGCGACTCTCGAACCCGTCGAGGTGCTCGAACCCCTTTTCCAGTCCAAGCATCTCGAGGAACCGGCCGTTCCATGCAACCAGCCGGTTGGACGCGTCGAACGCTGCGATGCCGGTGCCGGTGTTGTTCAGCGTCGTCCGCAGCAAAACCGATTTCTCCAGCAGAGCCTTGCGTGCCTGCGCGGCACTCACCGCATAGCGGATCGAGCGTTCCAGCAGTTGCGGCGTGAGAGCGTCTTTCTCCAGATAGTCGGCGGCGCCGGCTTCCATCGCCGCAAAGTCGACGTCGCGGTCGCCGAGGCCTGTAAGCAGGATGAACGGCGTCGTGCAGCCCTCTGCCACCGCCTCGCGCAGGACCTCCACGCCGGTGCGGCCGCCGAAATAGTAATCCATCAGGATGATGTCGTACTTCGCCGCGTCGAGGCCGGCGAACCCGCCCTCGAGATCGCTGATCCAGTGCAGGTCGTAATGCGATCCCTCGACCTCCCCGAGCACGCTGCGTGTCAGGATGTAGTCGTCCTCGTCGTCATCAACCATCAGGACGCGGAAGGACCGTTTGGCAACCATGCAGGAGGCCCCTAGGCGACATCCGTAATTTGCGGGGGCAACTCGACCGTCTCGATCCAGTACTGGTTCAGCACCTTGACGACATTGACCAGTCCCTCGAAGGTGACCGGCTTCGAGATGTAGGAGCTCACCCCCAGCCGGTACGCGAAGAAGACGTCGTCCTCCTCCGACGAGGTCGTCAGCACGACGATGGGGATGGACCGCAGGACCGTGTCGTTCTTGATGATGTTGAGCGCTTCCCGGCCATCCATCTTCGGCATGTTGAGATCGAGCAGGATGAGGCCGGCGCAAGGCGCGTTGCCGGGTTCCGCGAACTCCCCTTCACGACGCAGATAATCGAGCAGTTGCTCGCCGTTTTCGACGAAGCGAAGCTCGTGTGCGATGCTGCTTTCATCGAAAGCGTCCTTTAGCAGCATGCGATCGTCGGCATCGTCTTCCGCGACCAGGATGGTGACCTGTTTGGTTTCCCGCGTCATGTTTCAAGCCTCAATCAGCGTCTGTTTCAGGGGGAGAATAGCGGTAATGGTCGTGCCTTTGTCGGGCTCGCTTGTCGCGCTCAGAACGCCGCCATGCCGTTCAACGATCTTGCGACAGGTCGCCAGCCCGATTCCGGTGCCGTCATACTCGTTCCGGTTATGTAAACGTTGGAAGATGTTAAATATTCTCTCAACGTACTTCATTTCGAACCCGATGCCGTTGTCCGAAACGGACAATTCGAGGGCTTCCCCGGCCACTGGCATCGCACCGGCCGGGCCGCCGCCGCTCGTAATGCGGCCCGACACCGTGACGACCGGGGGGACATCCTTGCGGCGGAATTTCAGTGCGTTGCTGATCAGATTCTGAAGCAGCTGACGCATCTGCATCGCGTCGGCCTCGATCATGGGCAGGTCGCCGACGTCCACGCGGCCGTCGGACTCCTCGATCTGGATTTGCAGATCCGACACGACTTCGGCCGCAATGACGTTGAAGTTACATCTCTCGAACGGCCGCGACTTGGTGGTCACCCGTGAATAGGCCAGCAGGTCATTGATCAGTTTCCGCATGCGTTTGGTGGACGACAGCATGCGGTCGAGGTAAAGGCCCGCCTCTTCACCGATGGAACTGCCGCACAAATTGTGCAGGCGGTTGCCGAATGCCTCGATCTTGCGCAGCGGTTCCTGCAAATCGTGCGAGGCGACGGAGGCAAACTGCTGCAGTTCCTGGTTGCTTCGCTCCAGCGTGGCCTCACGCCGCTTCAGCTCGGTCACGTCGGTATGCACGATGGCGGTGCTGCCATGTTCCGTGCGGTGCTCGGTGACGAGAATCCAACGGCCATTCGGGAGACGCCGCTCGGCTGCGTGGCCGCCGGAGTGGTGCAGCTCCATCTGCTGGCGCACCAGTTCCTCCCGTTCCGACGGATCCGAATCCGGGTCAAGCGTACTGTCGACCATCGCCTGCACGACGGTTTCGTAGCTCACACCGGGGTGGACAACGTCGCCGAGATCCGGATTGAGCTTCAGGAAATGGCTGTTGCAGACCACAAGCTTGTCGTCCTCGTCATAAAGCGCAAGGCCTTGCGAAATGCTCTCGAGGATGGCCTCACGCGTCCGCGCCTCGATCGATGCGGCTTTGAGCTCGGCTTCCTTGATCCGTGTCGCGTCGAGAATCACGCCGTCCCAGTACACGGTCCCGTCGGGCGTCCTGTGCGGCCGGGCAATGGCATGCGTATATTTCCGCTCCCCGCTCTTGGTTACGATCGTCGCCTCGACGTCCCACATTTTCAGCTCGCGCGATGCCTCGAGCAGGCGCTCACGGAAGGTCTCGCGATATTCCGGGCCGTGGCAGTCGAACAGAGCGTTCGGGTCGGAAATGATCTCTTCGGGCGAGACGCCGAACAGGTCTTTCGCGCCGTCGCTGATATAGGTGTAGCGAATATCCCCGTCCGGCGTCACCTTGCGCTGATAGACCACCCCCGGGATGCTCGCAGCCAGCGCACCAAAACGCTGGTCCGCGGACACCAACGCCTCGCTCGAGCAGTGGTGCTCGATCGCAAAACGCACAAGGCTCGCCAGGGACCGCACGATCCGATCGGTTTCCGGGTCTTCCGCCGGCTCTGCCTTGAAGTACAGCGACAACACGCCGACCGGCGCACCCGACAGGTCGAGAATCGGATGCGCGCGCACCGCCCGCAACCCATACGAGCAGCCAAGCTCGCGAAGGAAGTCCGGTATCTCCTGCGTGTCACCGGACAGGTCGGCGAAACTGACGTCGCTTCTGGAGACGGCGCAGATTGCTTCCGCCGATCCCATGTCGGGGACGTCGCCGTCGCTGATGCCATCAGGAAAGTCGTCCGGCAGGTTCGGCGCGGCAATGTCGGTGAATCGCTGGCCGCTGGTGTCCAGCACCTGCAGCGCGCAGAGCGCGCCCGACACGATGTCTTCGGCGAGTGCCGCCACGCGGTGAAGCGTGTCTGAAAGCGGCGCCCGGCCGGCGATCAGATCGAGAATTTCGGACTGACCTTCGAGCAGGGCAAACATCGGGCGGCTTTTCGTTCCGTCCACCTCTGCGAGAACGGCGGACGACGTCCGCACAGCGACGGCTGCCGTGTCACCGGCCGGCACGCCAGGCTGCGCGCTTTGGCAATCAGCGATTGCATCCGAAAGAGGCCCAGTCTTGTCCCGTTTCATCCTCATGGTCCGCTCAATTACCTCAGCCGCTTCAGCTGCCGGGAGACGACAAAAGCAAACGTTTTTTCACTGCTTTTACGGGCCAATTCTTGTGCAGGCGACATTAACATTCCGTTAAGAGTGCAGATGATGGGCATGGAACGCCCTGAAAACGGCCAGCTTTATGCGATTATTTTCATGTTCTTAACCAAGAAATTTAACAGTTTCTTAACTATTATGCCGCAAAGTAATGATGGAAATAGTCGGATGGGGAAATTTAATTAAAATGCAAGATAAAATAATGAAAAGCGAATATTCGGCAGCGCAACTATTTGTCAGGGACTCAGAGGGCCGGTTCGCGTCCGACACGACGCCGTTGCGCCGCCGGACCGGGCGCCTCGAACAGCTCGAGTCGCAGGTGTGTCGTCTGCTTGAGCGCATGAACATCGCGGTGATCTTCGGTGGTGACAAGTCCGTCGAAGGTGCGGTGATCAACCAGACGCAGAACCCGCGATCGTGGAAGAGTTACGAGAGCGTTGCGCAAGACATCGCCGATTCGCTGGTCGGGCTGGGCTGCAAGAGCGTGCACCTCATACCGGATGACATGAGGCTCGGTGAACGATTGCGGACGCAGAACATTCATTTTGGCTGGCTGAACACCGGCGGCGTGCAGGGCTACGACTCGATGCTGCACGGTGCCGCGCTCCTGGAGATGGTCGGCATTCCGTATGTCGGGCACAATCCGCTGACCGCCGGGATTCTCGACAACAAGGCGACGTTCAAACGCCAGCTGAGCGGGGTCGGCATTCCGACCGCCGCGTTCATGACGTGGCACCTTGCGCAGGGCCCGTTCGTTGCCGCGGAGAATGCGCGCTTCAAGCAGACGTTCGGCGGGTATGCCGGCCCGTTCGTCGTCAAGCCTGTATGCGGACGCGCGTCGCAGCACATTTCGGTCGTCGACGACCCCGCAGACCTGTCGCAAGCAATCGCGAGGGTGTACGAGCAGACGGAAAACCATGTCCTGATCGAAGAATACCTCGGCGGCCGGGAGTTCACCGCCGCCGTCTGCGGCAAGATCACGGCGCGAGGTCGGCGGCTGACCCGCACGGAGCGACCGTTCGTGTTCTCGGTCGTCGAGCGGGTCCTGTCGGAAGACGAACGTATATTCACCTCGATGGATGTCGCCCCGATCACGCAGAACCGGCTGCGCCTGCTCGGCCCCGACAGCGACGGCGACACCTACGAGCAGATCGTGCACATCGCGCGCCAGATTGCCGAGGAGCTGGATATCGACGCGCTGATTCGACTCGACCTGCGCATGAATGCCGACGGCAAGATCAATGTTCTCGAAGTCAACCCGAAGCCGGACGTCAAGAAACCGGCCGGTCAGATGACAAGCATCGTCTGCTTCGGCCTGGAGGCGTTTGGAATGGACTATGACGACCTGATCCTGTCCATGTTCGCGGACCGGATCGATCGTCTGTTTTGCGAACGGCGTCACATTGTGACGAGCTTCAGCGCGCTTCTGGATTGAGCGCGACGCAACACATCCCGGCGGGCGGGAAAGGATGAATTCGATCTACACGTTTCGTAGAGCACTGTTCAATGGTGTGGGCATGGCGTTCGTCGCCGGCCTGTCGCTGTTCCTGCTCGTGTACGTCGGACACGGCGAGGCCAAGCGCACGTACCAGCAGTTCCACGTCGAGAAGCTGGTGGCACAGGGCCAGATCATCCAGAAGACGATGGACACGTTCCTGCGCGGCGGCCATCCCCTGCGGCAGTTCGTCGGCTTTCATACCAAGGTCGGCTCGATCCTGGCCTCCGACAATTCGATTGCCGCCATGGCCGTATACGACCGGGCCGGGCAGCCCGTTTTCGTCGGCGGTGAGGATTCGATCCCCCTGCTGCCGGTCGCACCGAAGATCTCCGGCCAGGCATCCGACAACACCGACCTGCGGGAAAACGACCAATACCTGCAGGTCGTACTGCCCCTGCGCAACAGGTTCGAACAGGTCGGCAGTCTTGCGGTGACCACGCCCAAGATGATCATCGTCAACGAGGTCATGGCGAAATTCAAGCCGATGTTCATCGTTGCGGCCATATCCGCCGTGGGATTCGGCCTGTTCGTCGCCATCGGGGCACCGTTCCTGACGGGGCGGCGCGAACGCTGGCTGCAATATGTGTATGCCTTGACGTTCCTCGGTGTGTCGATCGCCGTCGTCGCGACGCTGATTTCCCTTTACTCCGATGGGGCACAGGCCAAGACCAAGGCACTGGCGGACTCGCTCGGCGAGCGTATCAACAGCATCGTGCTGTTCGGCCTGAACATCACCGAAATCGAGGGGCTTGACCAGGTGATCGAGGATTACCAGCGCCTCAATCCGGATATCAGCGCCGCAGGTCTTACGGTGGACGGGGTCGTCAAGATCCACACCGACCCGCAGGCCGTCGGGCATCCGTGGCGAAGCGAGCGCCGCGTCTACGAATACATCGTCGATCTGACACCGCCCGGCGGGCGCGACATCCGCATCGCCGTCGCGACGCCCGCCGATATCGTGTACCGCCAGATCGTGCGCAGCGTGAAGAATTTCACCGCGGTATTCGTTGCCTCGGCCTTTGCGGCCGGTATCTTCCTGCAATTGGCCGGGTCGGTGCGCCGCGCCCGGAGTTCGGGAGAATCTAGCGGCAAAGACGCGGCGAGGCACGACACCGAGGAGTCGGATCTCAAGCTTGTCAAGCCCGTGTTCTTCATCGCCATCGTCGCCGAACACCTGAGCTACGCATTTCTGCCGCAGTTCATGTACCAAGTCGTCGAGAGTTCCGGCATGCATGCCGGCTCGGTTTCGCTGATCTTCATGGTCTACTACCTCAGCTTCGCGCTCAGCCTGGTGCCGGCGGGGCATTTCGCACAGCATTTCAGCCCGCGGCCGCTGATGTATCTGGGCATGTCGCTGGCAGCGCTGGGGCTCGGCCTGCTTGTGCTCGAGCCCAACTACTACGTGGTGCTCGTCGCCCGCGCCCTGTCCGGTATCGGCCAGGGCATGCTGTTCATCGGGGTGCAGTCGTTCATCCTGGCGACCGCTGCCGAGAACCGCAAGACGCAGGGCGCGGCGATCATCGTGTTCGGCTTCCAGGGCGGCATGATCTCGGGGATGGCAATCGGCTCGCTGCTGGTCACCCAGATCGGCCCGCAGGGCGTCTTCGCGCTTGCCTCGCTGATGGCCGCGCTGATGGCGCTCTACACGATCGCCCTTGTACCGCGGGTCTCGACCCGCAGCCTGCTCGACCCGGAGCATGGCGGCTCGCTCAATGTGCTGCTCCGCGATCTCGGCAAGGTGCTGCGCAATTTCGAATTCCTGCGCACGATGTTCCTCGTCGGCGTGCCGGCCAAGGCCGTGCTGACCGGCGTCGTCATCTTCGGGCTGCCGGTCCTGATGACCCAGGCGCATTACGCCCAGGAGGACATCGGCCAGATCCTCATGATCTATGCCGGCGCCGTCGTGCTGGCTAGCGGTTACGCGTCGCGCGCCGTCGACCATTCGGGCAAGACGGTGTCCGCCCTCTTCTTCGGCTGCGTGTTAAGCGGCGCCGGCCTCGTCATGATCGGCATGACAGGGTGGGCACCGCTCGTAAACCAGGCCGACAATTCGGTGTTCATGACGCTGTTGCTGATCGTCGGTGTTGCCGTCGTCGGCATCGCCCACGGCTACATCAATGCACCCGTCGTCACGCACGTCGCGAATTCCGAGCTTGCCGCCGTGACCGGCGAAACATCGGCAACCGCCGCCTACCGGTTCCTCGAGCGAATCGGCCACGTGGCCGGGCCGTTCATCGTCGGCCAGCTTTTCATCTTCAGCGGGAAAGACCCCATGGTGGTTGCGTGGATCGGCGGGGCGATCGCGCTGTTCGGCGTCCTGTTCCTGGTCAAGTTCACGCCCGCGCAACCCAGCTACTCATGATCTAAGGAGACCCTCCGTGTTGCCATTCCTGTCATCGAAAGTTCGGGCAAAAGCGCTCGCCAGCGCGGCGACCATTGCGGTCGCATTGCTCATCCTGCCGTCGCCGGCGGATGCCGAGCCGGCCTATGCGGACTGGTTCCGCTACGGCGATAGCGTCACGGCCTCATGGTATGTCAGCGAAGTTCCGGGCGACCCCAACCAGGTGCAGATCCGCCCGCGCTACGCCAGCGACAAATCCCCGAAGCGCAAGGTGATGGTCGTCTATCCGCGGCCCTCTTCCGCATACGACACTGCGATCACGAAGATCCTCGACATCTTCGCGGAGAAGGATGTCAACGCCGAGATCGACGTCGTCAACTTCCGCAAGAGCGATGCGCGCGGACGCAAGGTGATCCGGCGCGTCGACAACGAGGGGTACGAGCTGGTGTTCTCCATGGGCTCGGAATCCACCGCATGGCTGTTCGAGAACTACAAGGGCGGCGCGGTTCCGGTCGTCTCGGTGTGCTCGAAGGACCCGGTGATGCTCGGCCAGGCGGAGAGCTACGACAAGGGGACCGGCACCAATTTCGCGTTCACCTCGCTCAACATGCCGGTCGAGGTGCAGATGGCTTACGTGCACGAGTTGATGCCGCAGCTCAAGAATTTCGCGATCCTCGTCGACAGCAAGAACGTGAGCGCGGTCGAGACCCAGGCCAAGCCGATGGCGGAGTTCGCGCGGCTGCGCGGCATGCGGGTCCTCGAGCTTTCGGTCCAGGATCCGAAGCTCGCCAAGGAGGAGCTGTACGGTCTGGTGCGTTCGGCGGTGGCGACCATGCGCAAGAACGACCCGACGCTGAGCAACAGCGTATTCTGGATCACCGGCAGCACGTCGGTGTTCCGAGAGATCGCGACCATCAACAAGTATGCCGACCGCGTCCCCGTGCTCAGCGTCGTCCCCGAGGTCGTGACCGCCGGCGACGACAGCGCGGTGCTGTCCATCGGCATCAGCTTCGAGAGCAACGCGCATCTCGCCGCGATCTACGGTGCCCAGGTGCTGTCGGGCGAAAGCGAGCCCGGCGACATGGTGGTCGGCATCGTCTCGCCGCCGGACATCGCCGTGAACTTCCGCAAGGCGCGCGAGATCGGCCTCAAGATCCCGTTCAATTTCCTCGAGAGCGCGACCTACATCTACGATTACGACGGCAAGGTGGTGCGCAATTCGCGGACTTCGGTGCGGCCGGAATACTAGGCCGAGCCGTGATCCCCGGGGCGGGCCGCGCCGGCGCGGCCCGCCGTCCGGCGACGATTGCAATTGCCGCCGGCCCGCCGCCCTGCCAGTATCGGCGCGACCCGTCCCACGGCCCCGCGCGCCGACAAGAAGGAGGCCGGCCATGCCCTACTTCCGCCGTCCCGTCGACTTCCCCGCCCTGCCCGCCGAGACCGTCGCCGCCGCGCGCGACATCGCCGCCAGCCTGCTGGGCGATGCGATGAACCGCAGCAACGTCATGGCCGCGGCGATCAAGCCGGTCGCGCCGGGGACGCGCCTGGCCGGGCAGGCCCGCACGGTGACGACGATGTCCGGGGACAACGGGATCATCCATGCCGCGATTCCGCTTCTGCGCGCCGGCGAGGTGCTGGTGGTCGATGCGGCGCGCCTCGACGACGTCGCGGTGTGGGGCGAGATCATGACCCATGCCGCGATGGCGCGCGGCGTCGCCGGGCTGGTTCTGGACGGCGCGATCCGCGACGTCGCCGCGATCCGCGAGATGGGCTTTCCCGTCTACTGCCGCGCCGTCGTGCCGCGCGGCCCGCACAAGGGCTTCGGCGGCACCATCGATGCGCCGATCGCCTGCGGCGGCGTGCCGGTGGCGCCGGGCGACCTGGTCGTCGGCGACGACGACGGCGTCGCCGTAGTGCCGCTGGCCGCGGTGGACACGGTGCTGGCGGCGGCGCAGGCGGCCGAAATCCGGGAGCAGGAGACGATCGCGAAGATCCGGCAGGGCGCGACCACTGCCGGCCTGCTGGGTATCCCGGAGCCGGAGGTCGTCGACGGGTAAGCCCGGCGCAGCGCAGCTCCGGCGGCGCCCGCCCCGGGACCGAACGTCAGAACCGCGCCGCGGAGAACGGCGCGAGGTCGAAGCGGGGGTCGCGCCCTGCGACCAGGTCGGCGGTGATGCGGCCGCACGTCGCCGCCAGAGTGAGCCCGAGATGGCCGTGCCCGAAATTCAGCCAGATCCCGCGCCGGCCGGGCACCGGCCCGAGCACCGGCAGCGAGTCGGGCATCGACGGCCGGAAGCCGAGCCAGTCGGATGTCCTTGCCCCGGCATCGGGCAGCAGGCGCCGCGCCTGCCGTTCGATGACGTCGGCGCGCCGCGGATCAGGCGGCGCGTCGAGCCCGCCGAGCTCGACCGTGCCGGCGCAGCGCAGGCCATCGGCCATCGGCGTCATGTAGAACCCACCGTCGTACAAGGTAACCGGGCGGTTCAGAAGGCGGTCGCCCGACTCCAGCATCACATGGTAGCCGCGCTCGGTGCCGAGCGGCACCGCAGCGCCGAGCATGGCCGCCAGCGGCCGCGACCAGGCCCCGGCGCAGAGCACGATGTCGTCCCACTCGGACGCGCCGCCCTCGGCCTCGAGCAACGCCCCGCCCGCGTCTCGCGGCCGCGCGGCAAGCACCCGTTCGGCGCGGATCTCGCCGCCGTCGGACCGGAACCGGTCGGCCAGGCGCCGGGTCAGCGCCAGCGGGTCGACGCACCACGACAGATCCGGCACCCGCACCGCCCGCACGAAGACCGGGGCCAGTGCCGGCTCGAGGCGCCGCGCCGCATCGGCGGTGATCTCCTCCACCCGGACGCCGCGGCGGCGGCGCAGCTCGAGACCGAAGCGGGCATCGCGCCACGCCCGTTCTGAGCCGAAGACGGTCAGCACCTCGCCGTCCCGGAGCAGGCCGTTCGCGCCGACGGTGCCGGCGAGGTCCCGCCACGCGTCGCGCACCCCGCCGAGCACCGACGCCAGAGCCAGCGAGATCGCCTCGACCCGCGCCGCACTGCTGGCAAGGGTGAAGCGGACAAGCCACGGTGCCAGCCGCGGCAGATGCGCCCAGCGCACCGCCAGCGGCGACAGGGGATCGAGCAGCATGCCGGGCACCCGCCACAGTACACCCGGCGTCTGCACCGGCACGACCGCATAGGGCGCGATGATGCCGGCGTTGCCCTGCGAGCACGCCTCGCCGGGCGGCGCCGGGTCGAACACGGTGACGCGATGGCCGTCGCGCTGCAGCGACAGCGCCGTCGCCATGCCGACGACGCCGGCGCCGATGACCGCGACGGCGCGATGCGCCGTGTCCTGCCCTTCCCTATTCATGGCTCTAGTGGTACTGCATTTGCGGGCCGGCGAAAAACCCCGTTGCGACATTAATTCGCTTTCATTCCGCCGCAGTCCGCCCATATACGGGGGATCCCGCTTTTTGCACCGCAGCGAAGCGCACCATGCAGCCCAGATATCGCATTTCGATCTTGACGATGGCGACCCTCGCCGTGGCATCGGTGATCCTCTCGGCCACCCTGCGCGCCGACGACGACATCCGCTTCTTTACCATCGGCACCGGAGCCAGCAGCAGCACATATTTCCTGACCGGCGCACTGCTCGGCAACATCATCAGCAATCCGCCCGGCTCGCGCCCGTGCGACCGCGGCGGCAGCTGCGGCGTGCCGGGGCTGATCGCCGTCGCCCAGTCGACCCAGGGCTCGGTCGAGAACATGCGGCGGGTCGGCGCGGGGAGCCTGGATTCGGGCCTCGGCCGCGCCAACATCGTCGAGTGGGCCTTTGAAGGTACGTGGGTTTTCGAGGGCGGGACCGCGATCGACAACCTGCGCGCCATTGCCAGCCTGTATCCCGAGGAGCTGCACATCGTCGTGCGCGCGGAGTCCGGCATCAGATCGGTGGCCGATCTGAAGGGCCGCCGGGTCTCGCTCGGCGAGGAGCAGTCGGGCACCCGCTTCGAGGCGCTGCTGGTGCTGCGGCACTACGGGCTGGTCGCCGACGACCTCGAGCCGGTCTATGCGACGCCGGGCCATGCGGCGGACATGCTGGAGATCGGCGTCATCGACGCGTTCTTCGTCATTGCCAGCGCCCCGGTCGCGGCCATCGCGGAGCTCGCCAGACGGGTCGAGATCGCCCTGCTGCCGATCGAGGAGACCAAGGCAATCGGCATCGTCCGCGACCACGATTTCTTCGCCACCACAGCCATCCAGTCCGGCGCCTATGAGGGCGTGCCGCTGACGCCCACCCTCGGCATCGGCACGGTGTGGGTCACCTCGAGCAGCGTCGACGAAGACCTGGTCTACGGCATCACCAAGGCGCTGTGGCACGAGCGCAACAGGGAGCTCCTGGACAAGGGCCACCCGCGCGGCCTGTTCATCGACCAGACGCTGGCGCTGGAGGGGCTGCGCATCCCGCTGCACGCGGGCGCCGAACGCTATTACCGGGAAGCCGGGCTGACCCGCTGACCGGCCGGGCGCCGTGGCGGTCTCCCCGGCCTCGACGGGCCCGCCGCTGGCGGCCGGCAGCACGACAAACATTACGATTCGCTGAATTAGGCTTGAATAAACGGGCAAACGGTATCATTACGTCCCTGCGGCGCCGCCGGTGCCCGGGCACGGGCGGCGCCGGAAGACCGTAACGGATCTGCCGGCGACCGCCGGCTTTCCTTCGAGAACTTTCAACGAGAAGCGGACCATTCCTGCCGCCAATGCACGTTTATCTGCCCATCGCCGAAATCTCCATGAACATCCTGGTCCTGCTGGGGCTGGGCGCGGGCGTCGGCATGATGTCCGGCATCTTCGGCGTCGGCGGCGGCTTCCTGATGACGCCGCTGCTGATCTTTCTGGGCGTGCCGGCTCCGGTCGCCGTTGGCACCGAAGCCAACCAGATCGTCGCCTCGTCGGTGTCGGGGGCGCTGGCCCATTTCCGCCGCCGCAACGTCGATCTCAAGATGGGACTGGTGCTGCTGATCGGCGGCCTCATCGGCTCGACCTTCGGCGTCTCCCTGTTCAAGTTCCTCAGCCAGCTCGGCCAGATCGACGTGGTGATCCGCCTCGCCTATGTCGTGTTTCTCGGCATCATCGGCGCGCTGATGGCCTACGAGAGCGTCAAGTCGATCTGGCGCACGCGCAAGCCCGGGGCCGGGCGCCACAAGCTGCACGAACACCGCTGGTTCCACGGCCTGCCCTTCAAGATGCGGTTCCGCCGCTCCAAGCTCTATATCAGCGCGCTGCTGCCGCTGGCGGTCGGCGCCCTGGTCGGGCTCTTGGCGGCACTGATGGGCGTTGGCGGCGGCTTCATCATGGTGCCGGCGATGATCTATGTTCTCGGCATGCCGACCTCCGTCGTCATCGGCACGTCGCTGTTCCAGATCGTCTTCGTCACCGCCAACGTGACTTTCCTGCAGGCCTACCAGAACCAGACGGTGGACCTCCTGCTCGGCCTGTTCCTCATCGTCGGCGGCGTCGTCGGCGCGCAGGTCGGCACGCGGCTCGGCGCCAAGCTGCCGGGCGAGCGCATGCGCTTCCTGCTGGCGGCGATGGTGATCGGCGTGTGCGGCAAGATGCTGGTCGACCTCGTGGCGGTGCCGGACGACGTGTTCTCGCTCGCACTGGTGGGAGGGCACTGACGATGAAGCGCCTGCTCTCTGCCCTCGTCCTTGCGCTCGCGGCCGCCCCGCCCGCGGCGGCGGAGCAGCCGCTGGTCGCCGACCTGTCGGAGCATCTTGTCAGGATCACCATGGGCTTCGAGGGTGCCGAGCTGCTGCTGTTCGGCGCCGTCGAGGGCGACGGCCACGTCGTCGTGCTGGTGCACGGCCCGCTGGAGACGCTGACGGTCCGCCGCAAGGCCCGCACCGCCGGCATCTGGATGAACCGGGACGAGATGACGTTCGAGGACGTGCCGGCATTCTACCAGGTGATGGCGACGGCGCAGCCTGGCGCCTGGCTGCCCGATGCGGTGCGCGAGCGGCACCAGATCGGCGTTGCGCATCTCGAGCTGCCGCCGGCGCGCGACCCGCGCCGCGCCATCGATCCCGCGGCCGCCGAGGCATTCCGCGACGCGCTGATCCGCCGCAAGCAGGAGCTCGGCCATTACGGCGCCGCGGTCGGCTCGGTAAAGATGCTGAGCGCCCGGCTGTTCCGCTCCGACGTCGCCTTCCCGACCAACGTGCCGACCGGCCGGTACACGGTCGAGGTGCTGCTGGTGCGCGACGGCGAGGTGATCAGCGCCCAGAGCACGCCGCTGCAGGTGAGCAAGATCGGCGTGCTGGCCGAGATCTTCGACTTCGCCCACAACTACGCCGCCTTGTACGGCCTGTTCGCCATCGTCTTCGCCGTGCTCGCCGGCCTCGGCGCCAACGCCGCGTTCCGGAAGGTGTGAGCCGGGCGGGGCCTTCCCGGAGGAACGAGCCCATGCGTTAGGCTTTTCTGCGGGTTTCAGGAGGGGGCGGAATAGGCTATTTGGCTGTCACCGCCGTTGTGGCGCCGGATTTCCGAAATCCCCACTTAGTAGACAGAGAAACTGCAGATTGGTCTGCCCATAGCGGGCCCCGCCGGTGCCGGCCTGATGGGGATAGAACGCCAAATTTCACCCCAACCGTTCCGAGCCGAATAAGTTCTCCCGTCGTAACGGAAGAAGCTGAAATTCGCGGACGGAAAGCTCCTGGACTCAAGGACGTAGAGTTCGCCGTCTATCTCGATTGCATGGATATAGGGGATGTCGGGCCATCCGGGCACGGCCTCCCGGCAGCTTTTTAAAATCAGGTAGGGCGGCCCCATCACGTATCCACCGTCCCTGTAACGGACACCGCTTTTCACGCCGGTCATGCGGTAGACCGTCTCGTCCACACCGTTATTGTCATAATCGAACCGATTGACCTGGAGCGACAGCCTGCCGGCATCGACCAACGCTTGGATAAAGCCTTGTGACGGACCCCTAATCAGTTTCATTAGATCTGGGAGGATGGTTGCGGAAGGCATTTGTCGGTTCACATTGTTTGTGCCGAATATTTCGTTGCGCAAGCTGAACCAATAGAAAATTTCCCACACCAAATCCATGTGCTCGGCCGGGGCAAGGTCGCGCCAGGGATCGAGGCGATCGAAATCCGGATCGTCCGAAGGGAACGGCACGCCACAAAGCTGCCACGACCCCGGAATCAATCCGTGCTCCCGCAGGCCACGGTCCACCCCCTGACACATTTTTTCGTCACTACCTCTGTCCAGATGGAAGCCTACGGCTTGTTGAGGCTGGGGCGAGGGTATCGGGTGGTCTTCAAGTAGTACCAGCGGCTTCCCAACACCTGCCGCCGCCTCGCCGGCTATCGCCAGTACCGCGATCCGCACCTCGTAAACCGCCTTCAGGCAGGCGACGTCTGCGCAGGCATCGCGGGTTTCACGCAGCCAGGCGCGCTGTTCGGACTTCAGGGCCGCCGGATCCGCGGCCTGCGCCAGGGCCTCCGCATACGACTCGCCCAGCGCCTCGTCCAGCCGCGACAGCCCCGCATCGCCGCAGATCGTCTTCTCAACGACCGTCGCCGCCTTCGCGCAGTCGAAGCTGGCGGCCTGGGCGGGCGCTTCCCACGCGGCGAGGGTGAGGGCGGCGAGGAGCGCCGTGGCGGCGATCCGGAGCGGGCCGGCTCCATGGCTGCGATTTGTCGACATGCTCCGGCTGTCCCCTCCGTTGCGGCTCTCGGCGCGCATTGTCCCACGCCGCCGCTACCGGAACATTAACGCCGCTGAGGTCGAGCGCTTCACTCTTTTCGATTCGGGTTTGCGCGGGCACAGCGACCTCATACTTCGAGACGGGCCTTACGGTCCTCCTCAGCATGAGGCTCCGAGAATCTCGATGACACGCACAATGTACAGGAGACCTTTGCGCGGATGTGTTCCCGCGTCGCAGGCACGGCAATATCTCCCGCGCCCCACCCCACGCACCCCTCATCCTGAGCCTGTCGAAGGATGCGTATGAGGGGAGCCGTCGTCGGCAGAAGCGCCAGCAATAACAGCGCTCTCAACGGCTTCGCTCGTCTCTCCGACACATCCTTCGACAGGCTCAGGATGAGGTGCGCCTGGAAAGGGCGCACAGCATGACACGGCGTTCGGTGCAAAGGCCTCCGTACTCAGGAGGCGCACAGCACCGTCTCGAAGCACGAGGTCACTCGGCGGCGGCGCCAACCGATATTGAAAGGCGCCGGCGTTCTGGACGGCGGCGCTTCCGTCCTTTACATTCGGGAATTCTCATATATCTATCATCGTGAACACGGTCGGGTTACGAACCGCCGCGGCGCTGCGACGGCCGGGCGGGCTGGCGGGAAACGAGGGAGTTCTTCATGGGTGCAGGGCGCAAGGGCCTGTTGCAGCAGGAGACGGTCGACACCGCGCCGGCGGTCGCCGACGAGGTCAAGCACACGACCTGCTACATGTGCGCCTGCCGCTGCGGCATCCGCGTGCACCTGAAGGGCGGCAGGATCCGCTATATCGAGGGCAACCCCGACCATCCGGTGAACCAGGGCGTGCTGTGCGCCAAGGGCTCGGCCGGCATCATGCAGCACTACTCGCCGGCGCGGCTGAGGAAGCCGCTGTTGCGCACCGGCGAACGCGGCACGGGCGCGTTCCGCGAGATCGAGTGGGAGGAGGCGCTGTCGCTCGCCGCCGACTGGCTCGGCACGATCCGCAAGACGGACCCGAAGAAGCTCGCCTTCTTTACCGGCCGCGACCAGAGCCAGGCGTTGACCGGCTGGTGGGCGAGCCAGTTCGGCACCC
>JBFIFO010000058.1:0-21155 GCA_041602815.1 Alphaproteobacteria bacterium
GTCATCGTATGGTCTCCTTAAGGGTCAGGGAGTTGTCACAGAGAATCCGTTACGGCAGGTCCGCGAGCAGCAGTTCGCTGTCCTCGACCGCCTCGATCACGATTTCGTCCTCGTCGGCGATCGCCAGCCCGTCGCGCGCCGCGACCCGTTGCCCGTTGACCGAGACCTCCCCGGTCGCGGGCACCAGATAGCCCCTGCGCCCGGCGCCGAAGCCGTGGCGGACGGCGGTCCCGGCGCGCAGCGTCGCGCCGTACAGCGTGGCGTCCTGGTGGATCGGCAGCGCCCCTTCGACTCCGGCTTGTCCGGAGGCGAGGGGCACCAGGCCGCCCGCCCGCTCGCCCTTGGGGAACGCCCGCGTCTGCCAGTGCGGCGCGTGGCCGATGGCGTCGGTCTGGAACCAGATCTGGAAAATCCAGGTGTCCTCGTCTTCCCGGTTGTATTCGGCATGAACGATGCCGGTGCCGGCCGACATGACCTGGACGTCGCCGGCCTTGGTGCGGCCGCGATTGCCCCTGTTGTCCTCGTGCGTGATGGCGCCGCGGCGGACGTAGGTCACGATCTCGAAGTCGCGGTGCGGATGCGGATCGAAGCCGGTGCCCGGCCGGATGATGTCGTCGTTCCACACCCGCAGGACGCTGTGCCCCATGCGCGCAGGGTCGTGATACGCGCCGAAGCTGAAATGGTGCCTTGCGTCGAGCCAGCCGTTCTGGAAATGGCCCAGCTCCTCGAACGGGCGCAGGTCGAGGCTCATGCCGCCCTCCGCAGCTTGTTCCGGCCATGCGGCGCGGCGAAGTCGATGTCCGGGCCGGCAGGAACGATCCCGCTCGGGTTGACGGTGCGGTGACTGCGGTAATAGTGCTCCTTGATATGACGCAGGTTCACCGTCGGCGCGATGCCCGGCATCTGGTAGAGCTCGCGCGTCCAGCCCCACAGGTTCGGGTAATCGACGAGGCGGCGCAGATTGCACTTGAAATGGCCGTGATAGACCGCATCGAACCGGACCAGCGTGGTGAACAGCCGCCAGTCGGCTTCGGTGAGCCGGGCGCCGGCGAGATAGCGCCGGCCTGCGAGCCGCCTGTCCAGCGAATCCAGTTCCGCGAACAGCGCCTGCACGGCCTCCTCGTACGCCGCCTGTGAGGTCGCGAAGCCGGCCTTGTAGACACCGTTGTTGACGCGGTCGTAGATCGCCTCGTTCAAGGCGTCGATCTCCTCGCGCAGCGCTTCCGGATAGAAATCCGGGCCGACGGCGCCGACTCCGTCGAACGCGGCGTTGAACATGCGGATGATCTCCGCCGACTCGTTGTTGACGATGGTTCCCGTCTTCCTGTCCCACAGCACCGGGACCGTCACCCGCCCGGTATAGGCCGGGTCGGCTTTCGTGTAGACCTCGTAAAGCCGGCGCGTGCCGTTGACGCCGTCGGCGACGACGCCGTCGCCGGGCTCTAAGGTCCAGCCCTCGTCCAGCATCAAAGGGTTGACGACCGAGACCGAGACGATGTCCCCGAGCCCTTTGAGGGCACGGAAGATAAGGGTGCGGTGGGCCCACGGGCAGGCCAGCGATACATAGAGATGATAGCGGCCGGGCTCTGCCTTGAAGCCGGCGTCTCCACTCGGCCCGGCGGTGCCGTCCGCGGTCACCCAGCTGCGGAACGCCGATTCCTGGCGCTCGAACCGGCCGCCCGTCCTTTTCGTGTCGTACCACTCGTCACGCCACTTGCCGTCGATCAACCGGCCCATCACTCGTTCTCCGCCATTCTTTCCTGGCCGTGCCGGCCTCTTTGCGGGCCGGTCACGGCGGTCACGCTGCCAGCTTCTTCGCGATCTCGGCCACGTGGCGGCCCTGGAAGCGGGCCAGTTCGAGCTCGTTCCCGCTCGGTTGGCGCGAGCCGTCGCTGCCGGCGATGGTCGTCGCGCCGTAGGGCGAACCGCCGGTGATTTCGTCGACGTCCATCTGACCCTGCGCGGAATACGGCAGGCCGACGATGACCATGCCCTGGTGCAGCAGCGTCGTATGGAAGCTCGTGATCGTGGTTTCCTGCCCGCCATGCTGCGTTGCCGTGCTCGCGAAGACGCTGCCGACCTTGCCGATCAGCGCGCCCTTCATCCACAAGCCGCCGGTCTGGTCGAGGAAATTCCGCATCTGCGCGGCCATGTTGCCGAACCGCGTCGGCGTGCCGAAGATGATCGCATCGTAGTCGCCCAGCTCGTCCGGCGTGGCGACCGGCGCGGCCTGGTCGAGTTTGATCCCGGAGCCGCGGGCCACGTCCTCCGGCACCAGCTCCGGCACGCGCTTGATCGTTACCTCGACGCCTTCGACCGCTGCCGCACCCGCGGCCACGGCGTTCGCCATGGTTTCGATGTGTCCGTAACTGCTGTAATACAGCACCAGCACCTTGCTCATTCGTTTCCCTCGGTCTCGCTGTCGGTCCGCGCCGGATGTCGGGTCGGACGCCTGATGGTTTCGGTCGCCCTATGACAATGGGGCCGCCCGCTGGACACAACAATCCGCCTCGATGTAAAAACATTGTTTCGGAAACGGAAACAATAGGGCATCGAAGTGGACAATCTTTCCGGCATGGCGGCCTTCGCCCGCGTCGTCGAGACCGAGAGCTTCACCGAGGCGGCGCGCCGGCTCGGCATCTCCAAGGCGGCGGTCAGCAAGCAGGTCTCGAAACTGGAGGAGCGGCTCGGCGCGCGGCTCCTGAACCGGACCACAAGGCGGCTCAGCCTGACCGAGGTCGGTGCCGCCTTCTACGAGCGCTGCGCACGGATCATTGCCGAGGCCGAGGAGGCCGAGCTTGCGGTGTCGCGGCTGAACGTCACGCCGCGCGGCACCCTGAAGATCGACGCGCCGGTCAATTTCGGCATGCAGTATCTGGCGCCGCTGCTGCCGTCGTTCATGCTGCGGCACCCTGAATTGCGGGTTGATATGAGCTTCAACGACCGCTTCATCGACCTTGTCGAGGAGGGTTGCGACCTCGCGGTCCGGATCGGCCAGCTGCCGGATTCGAGCCTCGTTGCCCGCAAGCTGGCGGAGACGAAGTCGGTGATCTGCGCCGCCCCGTCCTATTGGGACCGCCATGGCCGTCCGCGCGAGCCGTCCGAACTCGCCGACCATGACTGCTTTGCGTACAGTTATCTTGCGACCGGCAACGAATGGCGGTTGCGGGGCCCCGAGGTCACGGTCGCGGTGCGGATCTCCGGTTCGCTGACCACCAATAACGGCGACGTGTTGCGCCAGGCCGCGGTTGCCGGCGTGGGCGTGGTGGCGATGCCGGTATTCATCGTCTGCGACGATCTGCGGGCCGGCCGGCTGGAAGCGGTTCTGCCCGAATACGAACCGCCGACCCGCGGAATCTACGCGGTGTATCCGCACAACCGCCATCTCTCGGCCAAGGTGCGGGCGTTCATCGACCATCTGGTGGGCGCCTTTGATCCACCGCCCTGGGAAGTGGATGCCTGACCCCTGGCGCCGGGCCGGGCCCATCAACTCTGCGTTATCTCACGCCCTCGTTAATTCATTCGCGCCGGCACTTGCCGTAGCCTGACGTTGTTGAAAGGAGCGTTCGATGGCCAGTGACCGGCGATTCAAGGCAGGAGCCGTCGCAACATCGACGTTACGGCTGGTCGCGGGGGCAGTCGTCGCCGTTGCCTTCGGCGTACACGCGGCGTCGGGCCAGCAGGGCAGCACGACCCTCGCCAAACCGCGGACCCATTTCAAGGTCGAACGGCCCGCGGATATGTTCCCCAACACGGCGGAAACCGTCTATCAGAACATCCGCGCCGAGATGGCGGCGGGCTATGCGCTGGCCCGGATGCCGGAGTTGCGCAGCTACCTTTCGTGGCGCCGCTTCAACAGGGCGCCGTACCGCTCGGCCACGCACGGCGCGCGTTACGTCAACAACTATGCCAACCGCACGGGCGAGCGGTACGGCGCCTTCGAGCAGGTCGGCCGGCTGCCCGAAGGGTCGATCCTGGTCAAGGACAGCTTCACGGCCACGGTCGATGGCGGCATCTACCCCGGGCCGATGTTCGTCATGGAGAAGATGGAAGCGGGCTTCAACCCGTCCGGCGGCGACTGGCGCTATCGTATGATCATGCCCGACGGCAGCCTGTTCGGCGAGACCAACGGCGTGAATTCGGACAGCGTGGACTTCTGTATCGGCTGCCATGCCACGCGTGCGGACACCGATCATCTTTTCTTCCTGCCGGAGGCCTATCGCCTCCGGCCGCTCGACGCGAAACAATAAGACGGGCGCGTTTCGCGCACGGTCGTTCGCGCGGGCAGATACACTCGGGCAATCTCGGGCAATCTCGGGCAATTTCGGGCAACCGGGCAAGATCGCGATGCGCAGGTACCCCGGGGCGGCGGCGCGGCACCGCGCCGCAACCGGCGTGTGCGCTGAAGTAAAAATCCTGCAAGTTGAGTTTATTGATTTCGGAATCCAGAATATAATTCAATCAAGAAAAATTGTTATATGATTACATTTTTGTAATCAGAAATAATAATTACGTTATTTCACGTATCTGTTTATTGCGTCTATTTCAAAACTGCCTCCAAGGTCGATGCGGGGCCGTGCCCGATTGAGAGGTGCGGGCGTGGCCCGAAATGCATCGAATCAACCGCAAGGAGGCAGACATGTACAAGGCGCACTTCCCACCCCGTCTTTCGGGTCCCGCGGCGCTCGCCGCCGTCGCCGCCATCATCGGGTTTCCGCCGGCCGGCCCGGCGTCGGCGGCGGAAATCTCCCCCGGCACCGACAATGTGAAGCTGTCGATTTCCGGACAGGTGAATCGCGGTGTCCTCTATGTCGATGACGGGACCGAGAGCGAACTCCTCCATGTCGATAACGACAATTCCTCGACCCGTCTGCGGTTCATCGGATCGGCCGCGTACGACGAGGAGATCAGCGTCGGAACTCAGATCGAGGTGCAGTTCGAGTCGAACTCGACGGCCGACATCAAGATCGACGGCTCGGCGCCGGGCGGCAGCAACAGCTTCACCGAGCGCAAGCTGGAGCTGTACTTCGACCATGCCCGGTTCGGCCGGCTGTGGGTCGGCCAGGGCGATACCGCATCCAACGGCACATCCGAGGTCGACCTGTCGGAGACCGGGGTCATCGGCTACTCCGGGATCGCCGACATGGCCGGCGGCATCGAGTTCGGCGGTCTCGGGGTCGGGCCGACGATCGGTACCGTGTTCAGCAATTTCGACGGCCTCAGCCGGGACGACCGGATCCGCTACGACACGCCGAGTTTCGGCGGCTTCAGCCTGGCCGCCAGCCACGCGGAAAGCCGCAAGTCGGACGTCGCCGCGCGGTTCTCCGGCAACGTCGGCGGCGGGCTGACCCTGGCGGCGGCCGTCGCCTATGCGATCAACGGTAACGTCGATTCGCAAGTCAACGGCTCGCTGTCGCTGCGGCACACTTCCGGCTTCAACGTTACCGCCGCGGCCGGCCAGCAGGACCTGGAGGTCGGCACAAGGGACCCGTTCTTCTGGTACGCGAAGCTCGGCTACATCCGGGGCGGCGGCATCGGCGACACCGCCTTCGCGGTCGATTACGCGGTGGCGGAGGACGTCGCACAGCTCAATGACGAGTTCACGGCGATCGGCGCCTTCGTGGTCCAGAAGGTCGACAGGATCTCGACCGAGCTCTACCTCGGCGCGCGCACCCACGAACTCGACCGGCCCGGCAGCAATTTCGACGACATCGTCGCGGTGCTCGCCGGCGCCCGCATCAAGTTCTGAGGAGGAGTCGCCATGAGCCACAGAGCCAGATCGCGACCCGGTGCGGCCCTCCCGCTTGCGTTCGCCGCGGCGCTGGCGGCGGCGCTGGCGGGCTGCTCGGGCGTGCAGCCCACCAGCTACACACCGATCGACCAGATCCCGCCCGGACCCGGCCTGTTCAGCGGCGAGGCCGGCGAGTTCGTCCTGTACCGCCGCTGACGTCCCATCTCGTCGCAGCATCGAGGCCGCCGTTTCGACGGCGGCCTCGTCTCGACCGCCGATGACGGACCAGGTCCGCGCGCGGACCGCCGGCCGATCCGTAAACGCGGTGGCTGCCCGCCGGTAATTCCGTGCACCGCCGATCGGCATTTAACGGTTTGGTATCGAATGCCGATGTATGACCGAGCCCGTGCGGTTCCTGGACGGGGAGTCGGGACCTGTACTTGAACATTCGCCATGAGGAGGTTAGGCATGTTTGCAGGAATCAGAGGTTTTCCAGCCACCGGCGTGCAGCGGTCTCTTTGCATCGTGCTCGGCGCGTCGGCTGCGTTCGCTGCGACCCAGGCGGGCGCGGCGGAAGTGTCGTCGGGCAACAACGAGGTGTCTCTGACCCTCTCCGGCCAGGTGAACCGCGCGCTGCTGTGGGCCGACGACGGCACCAACAGCCGGGTGCTCCATGTCGACAACGACAATTCCTCGACCCGGATCCGCCTGGTCGGGGACGGCAGGCTGAACCCGGACATCAGCGCCGGCGCGCAGATCGAGGTCCAGTTCGAGTCCAATTCGTCGTCCGACATCACGATCGACGGAACGTCCGGCAGTCCGGACAATTTCACCAAACGCAAGCTCGAGGTCTATTTCGACCATCAGCGCCTCGGCAAGCTTTGGCTCGGCCATGGCGACACGGCGTCCAATGGCGTCTCGGAAGTCGACCTGTCGGGCACCGCGGTGGTCACCTACTCCAGCATTACCGACATGGCCGGCGGCATCGAGTTCGGCGGCCTTGGCGGCGTGCCGATCAACGCCGTATACAGCAACATGGACGGAATCGGACGCGACGACCGCATTCGATACGACACGCCGTCGTTCAGCGGGTTCGTTATTTCGGTCAGTAATGCGGACAGCGCCAAATACGATGTCGCCGCGCGATACGCGGGCAGCCTCGACGGCGGCACGAGATTCGCCGGCGCGGTCGGCTATGCGGTCGACAAGAACGACAGCGCCATCGAGTCGCAGATCAGCGGTTCGGTTTCCGTGCTGTTGAGCTCCGGCTTCAACCTGACCGGCGCGGTCGGCGTGCAGGAGCTCGAAGGCGCGGCGGCGCAGGACCCCGCGTTCGTCTACCTCAAGGTCGGGTACATGCGGGGCGCCAACGCGTTTTCCGTCGACGTCGCCCAGGCCGATGAAATCGCGGCGGCGGGGGTGGATTTCAGCACCGTTGGAGCGGCCTATGTCCGCAGTTTCGAAAATGCCGGAACGGACATCTACATCGGTGGCCGGCTCCACTCCCTGGATGCCCCGGGCAATCCCGACGACATCTTTGCGGTGCTCGCCGGTGCCCGCGTCAAGTTTTGAGGAGGAGGCGATGAGGAAAACATTTCCGGGCGTGCGCGGCCTGCGGCGCTGGCTCGTCCTCGTCTGGCTGTCGGGCGTGCTCGCCGCCTGCTCCGGCGTTCAGCCCTTCGCCTATACCGAGGTCCACGAATTGCCGCCCGGCCCGGGGCTGATCAGCGGCGAGGACGGCGAGTTCGTCCTGTACCGCCGCTGAGGTGACGTGCCATCGTGCCGCAGAGGCCGCCGCTTCGCCGGCGGCCTCTGACTTATGACGGTACGTGGATCGGATTGTCGGCCGGCGGACCGCCCGGGCCGGGCGAACTCTTCATCGCCCGCAGTCCCGCCGGAAAAGGTCGGTGCTTCTACAGGCGTTCGACGGTCCGCGCGCTACTGCCCCTCGCGGCGCCAGGCGATGACCATCGTCCCGAGGGCCAGGATCAGGGCCAGCAGGGCCGGGTAGGCGGGCACCTGGCGCACCCCGGTGACCAGGTTGTCGCCATTGGCGACGAGGCCGATCCAGCCGCGGCCGGCATGGCTGCGCGCCGGCTTGACGCGGCGGATCGACGGCAGCCCGTCGGCCAGCCAGTTCACCGAGCCGTGCGTCGCCTCGGCGACCGGCGCGGCGACCGCCGCGGTCGCCCGCACGTCTGCCCACTCGAGCGGGTTGAGCGCGCCGACCGCCGCCATCGCGACGTTGATGCCGTCGCTGACCTTGTAGAGGCCGGCCTCCGTCACCGGCAGGACCGCCTCGTAGCGGCCGGGCTTGGTCTCGGTCAGCTCCACCGACAGCGTTTCGCCGTCCGGCTTCAGCACCTCGATCGGCCACTCGTCCGGCTCGACGCTGCGCCGGACGATCTTCAGCTTGTCCTCCTCGACCGTGGCGACGATCGACTCCTCCTCGAGGTCCGGTTCCTGCATTAGCCAGTGCGCCATGCGGCGCAGCAATTCGGCCTGCGGCCCGCCGCCCTCGAAGCCGCGCGCCCACAGCCAGATATGGTCGCTGTTGATCTGCGCCACGCGGCCGAAGCCGATCCGATCCAGGATCAGCAGCGGCCGGCCGTCGGCGCCGTTCATCAGCACGTGGCCGCGCGTCGCATCGACGTCGATCTGGCGGAACCAGCGGCCCCATTTCGGCTCGCCCTCGCCGTCTCCGCTGCCCGGCAGGTCGGCGGTGACCGGATGGCGGGTGCCGGTTTCCGTGACGGTCGGCTTGTAGCCGCGCTCGATGATCGCCCCGGTGGGCTCGCCCGGCAGCGCCGCGCCGAGAGGCGTGCGATAGATGCTGTACGGGCTGGCGAAGGTCGGGCCGACCGCCTCGAGCAGGGCCCCGCCGGCGAGCACGTAATCGACGATATTCTGCAGGTAGACCGGCGGCAGCACGCCGCGCCGGCGATAGCGGTCGAAGATCACGAGGTCGAATTCATGCAGCTTGACCTCGAACAGCTCGCGGGTCGGGAAGGAGATCAGCGACAGCTCGTTGATCGGCGTGCCGTCCTGCTTCTCCGGCGGCCGCAGAATGGTGAAGTGCACGAGGTCGACCGACGGATCGGATTTCAGAAGGTTGCGCCAGGTGCGTTCGCCGGCATGCGGCTCGCCCGAGACCAGCAGGACCCGCAGCCGGTCGCGCACGCCGTTGATCTCGACAACCGCGCGGTTGTTGGACAGGGTCAGCTCCGAGGGGCCGCCGTCGACCGACAGTTCCAGGATCGTCGGCCCGGCATGCTCCAGCGTCACCGGGATCTCGGTGTCGGCGCCGATCCTGGCGGTGAAGCCCTCGACCCGCCCGTCCGGGCGGCGCAGCTCGACCACGGTTTCGCCCCCGGCCGGACCGCCCTGGTCCTCGACCCGCACGGTGATACTCAACAGATCGTCGACGATGCCGTAGCTCGGCGCCCGCGTGACCACGAGGCGGCGGTCGCGCTCGTCGCGTTCGCCGGTCAGCAGCACGTGCACCGGGCCGGGCAGCCCGGCCTTGGACGGATCGTCCGGCAGGTCGTGGATCTGGCCGTCGGTCAACAGGATCGTGCCGGCCAGGCGCCGCGGCGGCACATCGGCCAGCAGCCGGACCAGCGGCTCGACCACCCGCGTGCCCTCCTCGGCGGCGGCGACCGACTCGTGGCGCAGCGTCAGCACGCGCACCTCGAGCGACTCGTCCTCTTCGGCGAGGCGTTCGCGGATCGCCGCCAGCGCCTCGTCCAGCTGCGCCCGGCGCGCGCCCACCGACTGGCTCGGCGTGTCGTCCACCACGACGGCCGCCACGTCCTTCAGCGGCTCGCGCTCTTCCTCGACCAGCGACGGGTTGGCCAGGGTCAGCAGGATGGCCAACGCCGCCAGCAGGCGGAAGCCGGTCCCCTTCGCCTGCACCCACAGACCGGGCAGCAGGGCCAGCACGGCAAGCGCCGCCAGCGTCGCCAAAACGGGCCACGCGAACAGCGGTGCGAATTCGATGGCTGTCGTCGACATGCCTGCCCCCTATTGTCCCAGCCGCTCGAGGATCGCCGGGACGTGAACCTGGTCGGACTTGTAATTGCCGGTCAATGTATACATCACGAGATTGACGCCGAAGCGGAAGGCCATCTCACGCTGGGCCTCGCCGCCGGGCACGGCGGGATACACCGGCAGGCCAGCGTCGTCGATCGCCCAGGCCGCCGCCCAGTCGTTGCCGCCGACGATGACGCGCGACACGCCGTCATTGACGCGTTCGCCGGGCTGTTCCACCCACACGCGGTCGCCGGCCCAGCGGCCCGGGAACTCCTGCGTCAGGTAGAATGCCTTGGTCAGCACGTGATCCACCGGCACCGGCAGCAGGCGCGGGATATCGAGGTCCCGTGCGATGGCGCGCAGCTGCTGCGTGCCCGGCCCGACACCGGCGCCCCCGTAGCTGCCGTCCCGCGTATCGAACAGGATGGTGCCGCCGTTCTCCATATAGCGGTTGATGCGCGCCACCGTTTCCGGCGACAGCGGCTGCTGTTCCCGGGCGACCGGCCAGTACAGCAGCGGGAAGAAGGCCAGCTCGTCCCGCGTGACGTCGACGCCGAGCGGCGGCCCGGCTTCGACCGCGGTCCGCCGCCTGAGCACCATCGTCAGGCCCTCGAGGCCGGCCCGGCTGGTGTTGTCGATCGCTTCGACGCCGGTCAGCACGTAGGCGAGTCGCGTCTCCAGCGTGGCTTCCAGCGCCAGCGCCTCGGGGTCCCTGCCACCCTGCGCCAGTGCGTCGCCGGCCGCAAGCGCGAAGCTCGACAGGGCGAGCGCGAGCACTGCCGCGGCTGCCGGTGCAGGCCGGTGCTGCGGTCGGCGCACGAAGCCGCGCATGACCAGGGTCGCAAGCCCGTCCGCCAGCAGCAGGATCAGCGCCGCTGCCAGCAGCCACGGCATCAGGTCGAACTCCGTCGTCTCGAAGTAGGGCGAGGCCGGAATGCCGTCCGGCAGGGCCAGCGGCTCGAGGCCGGCGAGCGCAGGGCCGAGATTGAGCGCCCGCCGCTCCGCCTCGGTCCCGTAATAGCCCGGCGGGGTGCGCGGCCCCGGTTTCGCCTCGGCGAAGGCATCGGCCCGAATCGGCATCGCGACCGGCGGTGCGCGGACCAGGCGCCCGGCACCGTCCAGCACCTCGAGAGGCGGCAGCGGCCGGCGTGAGGCGGACTCGCCGCCGACGCCCCGGCTCATCGCCACCGTTCGCTCCAGCATCTGGACGAACAGCCCCGAAATGGCAAGGTTCGACCAGTCCGGATTGGCCGTCGTGTGCACCAGAACCAGCCAGCCCTGGTCGCGTCGCTCCGCGGTCACCAGGGGCGTGCCGTCCTGCAGCCGCGCCCAGGTCTTGGCCGGCAGATCCAGTGTCGGTTCCGCCAGCACCTGGCGCGCGACGCGAACGTCGGATGGAATCGTCAGGCCGTGGAACGGGGTTCCTTCCGCGAACGGGGCGAGTTGTGCCGGCTCGGTCCACAGCATGGCGCCGCCGAGCGCCCGGCCGCCGCTGCGAAGCCGCACCGGCGACAGGCCGTCATCCTCGCTCTGCGCCGTGCGCGGGCCGGCGAAGCGAAGCACGAGCCCGCCCTGCTCGATCCAGCGATTGAGCGCCTGCGCCTCGGTCGAGACCAGCATGTGCCCGTCGGGCACGACGATGGCCGCGCGGTTGGCGGCCATCAGCTCGTCGAGCGGGGCCCGCTGCACCTCGCCATAGGGGGTCAGGGCCCGCTCGATGTAGTACAGCTCGTCGAGCAGCGACAGGTCCGCATCCAGCGGGCTGGCGGAGACCAGCCCGACCGGGCGGCGGCGCCAGCGATCGTCCAGCAGGGCGACGCCGCCGGCCGTGCCCGCGTTCTCGATATCGATGCGGACGACCTCGTTGCGCAGCTCGAGCGGCAGCGAGAAGGTGGCCTTGGCGATGGTCTTGCCGGGTTCGAACCGCACGTCCTGGCCGGCGACGATGCGGCCGTCCTCGGCGATCGCCCGCAGACGCAGCGTGCGTTCCGGGCCGGCTGCGGCACGGCGCACGGTCGCCGCGAACTCGACGGCGCCCGGTTCCGGCGGCAGCACGACCGGTGGCAGCAGCAGCGCGGAATCGGTCAGGACATGAAGGCTGGCCATGCGCCGCAAGGCGCTCGCCAGCGCCGCCGCACCCGGGTCGTTCAAGCCGTCGCTGAGCCATACGATGGCACCGATCTGGCTTGCCCCGAGCCCGGACAGCGCGGCCGCCGCCGCCGCCCGATCGACCGGCCATGGCCGGGGCTGCAGAGCGCCGGCCAGGTTCCGCGCTTCGGCGGCGCGAAGCACACCGCTCGGCGCGGGCGGCTGGCCCGCCTCGCCCGGCGCCGTCGGCAACAGGATGACGGCACGGTCGGTGCGGTCGGCGCGGTCGATCAGTGCGATCAGCGCCTCGCGGCGCTTGTCCCAGTCTGCCGCCGCGGCCCAACCGTCATCGATCACCAGCATCAGCGCCCCGTTGCCGCGTAATGCTCCGTCCGGGTTGAGCAGCGGGTGCGCGAGGCCGATCATCAGCAGCGCCGCCATCGTCAGCCGCAGCAGGATCAGCCACAGCGGCGCCGAGGCCGGGGTCTCCTCCTTCGAATGCAGGCCGAACAGCAAGCGGATCGGCGGGAATCGAAGAAGGCGCGGCATCGGCGGCGTGATTCGCAGCAGCCACCACAGGGCCGGCAACAGCAACAGCGCCAGCAACATGGCCGGCGATGCGAAGGCGATGGGACCCAGTTCCAGCATCAACGTCGGCCCCTCCATTCGACCATGCCTGCCATGGCGGTATAGAGCGGCAGCAATGCGGTCTGCGGCGGATGATCCGTGTGGTGCAGGATGAAGCCCCAGTCGGCCCGCCGGGCGATCTCGCGCAGCGAGTCGCGATGCGCCGCGAGCCGGTCGCGATAGCCGTCGCGCACGGCCTCCACGCGACCCATGAGGGCCTCGCCCTCGCCCTCGAATCCGGCGAAGCGGACGCGGCCCTTGAACGGCAGGCTTTCCTCGGCCGGATCGAGGATCTGGACGATCTGGCCGCGAACGCCGCGCCCCGCATAACCGGTGATGACTTTGCGGAAAGCCTCGATATCGGACAGGAAATCGCCGAACAGCGCGATATGCGCAGCGCGCGGCAAAGGCGCAACGACGGGCAGGCTTTCCGGCCCCGGGGCATCGTTGAGAATGGAGTCGGCAACCCGGTTGAACCCCGCCCGCCCGGTCGTCGGCAGCTGGCCGCTGCCCAGCATGGTCACGCGCTCGCCGCCGCGCACCAGCAGCGCAGCCGTGGCCAGCAGCAACAGGTCCGCGCGCTCGCGCTTGGTCACCAGTTCCGCGCCCGACGCGTACTCCATGGACGGCGAGGCGTCACGCCACAGCCAGACGCTCTGAGCCGCTTCCCACTCGCGCTCGCGCACGAAGACGGCCTGCGTCTTCGCCGACTGCCGCCAGTCGATGCTGGTCGTCGCGTCGCCCGGCTCGTAGCGCCGGAACTGCCAGAAGGATTCGCCCTGGCCGACGCGACGACGGCCGTGCACGCCCTGCGCGACCGTCTGGGCGACGCGATCGGCGGCGACCAGCAGCGGCGGCAGCGCGCCGCCGAGCCGCTCGGCTTCCTGCCGGCGTTGCACCGGCGTCGGCGTGCGCATGACCCCCTGCATCCGCCCCCTCGCCGTCAGGCCAGCGGTTCCGCCAGCCGGGCGATGATCTGCTCGATCGTCACCCCCTCGGCGCGGGCCGCGAAATTCAGGGCCATTCGGTGGCGCAGGACCGGCCCGGCCAACGCCATGACGTCCTCGATCGACGGCGCGAGACGCCCCTCGAGCAAGGCACGGGCGCGGCACGCCAGCATCAGCGCCTGGCTGGCGCGTGGCCCGGGGCCCCAGGCCACATGCGCCTTGATCTCGGGGATGTCGCTGCTCTCCGGCCGGCCCGAGCGCACCAGCGACAGGATCGCCTCGGCCACCTTCTCGCCGACCGGCGATTGACGCACCAGCCGCTGCGCCGCAATCAGCGATTCACCGTCGAACACGGCCGGCGGCGTTTCCTCGCCAAGCCCGGTCGTGACCGTCATCATGCGGCGCTCGGCCTCCGCATCCGGATAGCCGACGTCGATTTCCAGCAGGAAGCGATCGAGCTGAGCTTCGGGCAGCGGATACGTGCCCTCCTGCTCGAGCGGGTTCTGCGTCGCCAGCACGTGGAACGGCGACGGCAGGGGATGATAGTGGCCGGCCACGGAGACCCGGTGCTCCTGCATCGCCTGGAGCAACGCCGACTGGGTCCGCGGGCTGGCTCGGTTGATTTCGTCGGCCATCAGCAGCTGGCAGAAAACCGGCCCCTTGATGAAGCGAAAACTGCGCTTGCCGGTCTCGGACTCCTCCAGCACCTCGGACCCCAGTATATCCGCTGGCATGAGATCGGGGGTGAACTGCACGCGCCGCTCGTCCAGCCCCAGCACCTGTCCCAGGGTCTCGACCAGCTTGGTCTTGCCAAGGCCGGGCACGCCGACCAGCAGCGCATGACCGCCGGACAGCAGCGTGATCAGGGTCTGCTCGACGATCTCCCGCTGGCCGAAGATGATCCGGCCGATATGCTCGCGCGTCGTCTCGAGCGTTTCCCCGAGCTTTTCGATCTCTGCGGCGAGCCGGCGCGCCTCGCCGTCCGCCTTGCTCTGCACCGCCGGGGGGTTTGTATCCGTGCTGCTCACGCCTATCTCCAGTGTTACGGTCGGTTGGATATGGTGCCGATATTAATCGGATGCACATCTTATTATAACAGGTATATGGCAGCATCATGAGAAGGCAAGGCTCGCATCGACGGATTGTGAGAGCGCCGGCCGAGTCCACCGCGCGCGGCGACGGCAAGGCGCTGCCGCTTGCCGCCGACGCCGCCGGCGCGTTCCCGATCCGGATTGCGCGCGACGGCACGTGGTTCTACCGCGGATCGCCGATCCGGCGGCGCGAGCTGGCCCGGCTGTTCTCGACGGTGCTGCGGCGCGACGCGGCCGGACGATACTGGCTGGAGACGCCGGCCGAGCGCGGCACGATCGAGGTCGACGATGCGCCGTTCACCGCCGTCGAACTGGCGGTGGAAGGCGAGGGCCGAAACATGCGGCTGCGATTCCGCAACAATTTCGATGACTGGGTGACCGCAGGGCCCGACCATCCGATCGCGGTGACGATCGATGGCGAGAGCGGCGAACCATCGCCGTATGTCCGGGTCCGCGACGGACTCGATGCGCTGATCGTCCGGTCCGTATTCTATGAACTGGTAGACATCGCCGTTCCTGTGCGGCGCGATGGCCGCCACATTCTGGGGGTGTGGAGCGACGGCGTGTTTTTCGAACTGGGGGAGAGCGCGTGAAACCGGTGCCCCCGCTGCACGAGGCAATCGTCGAATCCATCGCGCGTGCCGCCGAGTGGCGCGCCGAACGGCAGGCGCGCACGCCGCATGGAGACCACGATCTCAACCCCGGCATCCGCCCCCCGGGGCCCCTGACCCCGGCCGCGGTGCTGGTGCCGCTGGTGTTGCGCCCGCAAGGCCCGACCGTGCTGTTGACCCAGCGCACCGACCACCTGAACGATCATGCCGGCCAGATCAGCTTTCCGGGCGGTCGGATCGAGCCCGACGACGACACGCCGGAAGCGGCGGCGCTGCGCGAAACCGAGGAGGAGGTCGGCTTGCCGCCTGCACGGATCGAGCTCATCGGCCGGCTCGACACCTACATCGTGCGCACTGGCTTCATCGTCACGCCCGCGGTCGGGTTCGTGCATCCGCCCTTCGAACTCGACCCCGACCCGTTCGAGGTGGCCGAGGTCTTCGAGGTGCCGCTCGCATTCTTCATGGATCGCCGCAACCATCAGCGCCAGAGCCGCGAGTTCCGGGGTGTGCAGCGGTCGTTCTATGTGCTTGAGTACGAGGACCGGTACATCTGGGGCGCAACCGCGGCGATGCTGGTCAATCTCGTCGATATTCTGGACGGCCGGTGACGGCGGGTCGGCACCCGACGGGGGCGCCGCGGCGATGACGCGCGGATCATGACCGAACACCGGATCGACCCGCAGCCGTGGATGCAGGCACCCGAGACACGTGCCGTGCTCAATGCGCTGCAGGCCGGCGGCGCAACCGTGCGGTTCGTCGGCGGCTGCGTGCGCGATGCGGTCGCCGGCCGTGCCATCTCCGATATCGACCTGGCCACAGAGGCGCCGCCGGAACGGGTTGTCGAGCTGCTCGAGGCGGCCGGGCTCAAGGCGGTCCCGACCGGCATCGCGCACGGCACGATTACGGCGGTCTCGGCCGGACGCCCCTTCGAGGTGACGACCCTGCGGCACGACGTCGAGACCGACGGGCGCCACGCCGTGGTTGCGTTCACCGATGACTGGGAAGCGGATGCCGCGCGCCGCGACTTCACGATGAATGCCTTGTCGCTGGAGCCGGACGGCTTGCTGCACGATCCGTTCGGCGGCGTCGCCGACCTGCGCGCCGGCCGTGTGCGGTTCGTCGGCGACCCGTATCAGCGGATCGAGGAGGATGTGCTGCGGCTGCTCCGCTACTTCCGCTTCTATGCCCATTACGGCCGGCCGCCGCCGGATTCGGAGTCGCTCCGGGCCTGCGGCGAAATGGCGCATCTGCTGCCGCGCCTGTCGGCGGAGCGCGTGCGGGTGGAACTCCTGAAACTGCTGGCCGCGCCGGATCCGGCGCCGGTGATACGTCTGATGCGCGACGAGGGCGTGCTCGACCATTTTCTCGCCCACGCCACCGCCATCGACAGGCTGGCGCGGCTCGTCGAGATCGAAATGCGGCTCGGGCTGAACGACCCGCTGCGCCGCCTCGCCGCTGTGCTGCCCGTGGACGGCGAAACCGCAAACCATCTCGCGCAGGGGCTGCGCCTTTCCAACGCCGAACGCGGCCGGCTGGTCGCCATGGCTGCGCTGGACCCGGAGCCGTCGCCGGACCTCGACTCTGCCGCCCGGCGGCGCCTGCTGTACCGTATCGGCGCCGCGGCCTGGGCCGACGCGGTGCTGATCACCTGGGCCGACCGCCGCGCCGCCGCGGGGGACGCGCGCTGGCGCGACCTGCTGGCGGCGGCCGACGGCTGGCAGCGGCCGAAATTTCCGCTGACCGGTCGCGACGTCAAGCGGCTCGGCATCGCCCAGGGCGCGATCGTGGGAGAGCTTCTGGAGGCCGTCGAAGCCTGGTGGATCGCCGGCGATTTCAAGGCGGATCGGAACGCATGCCTTGCGCACCTGAAAGCGCTTGCACCGCCCGCTTCGTGATCAGTCGTCGGCGCGGGCGAGAATGCCCTCCAACCGTCGTATCGCGATGCCGTCGCGGTAGCGCGTGAAGCGCAGGTCCATGCCGAGGTCGGTCAGGGTGCGTTCGTAAACCCGTAACTCGTAATGGCCGTCCTCCAGCACGTCCATGGCGTAGACGCCGAGCGTGTGGCCGCGAATGCTGGCCCACGCCACGGTATCTCCCCTCAGGAGGTTGGGGCTGCGGCGCTGGGCGAACATGCTTTCGCGCAGCATCGGCTCGTAGAGATGCGGCACGCTCGACTTGACGAACCGCTGGGTCTCCGCCCGCCACTTGACGCCCGGCACCGCACGCACCGGACCCTTGCGGATGACCGTCGAGGTGTAGATCGAGAACCCCTTGTGGGCCGGCGCGATGGCGACGATGATGTCGCGGTACTCGCCGTCCTCCGCGACGCGCCCGTTGCCGATATAGGTGCCGAAAAAGTCCGCGATCGTCGCCTCCGGCTCCGCCGCGCCGGCCGCCGTGGCGAGCAGCGCGAGTCCGGCAAACGCCGCAAAAAAGGACCGGATATGCCGCCGCTCAGCCGCCATACCGCATCAACCTTCCGCTGGAAATCTGGGGCTCGGCCCCGGTGACGAGACGGCGGATCACCAGGTCGAGGCCGGTGTTGGCCCGCGCGTATAAGAAGCTGTCGATGCGGTAGCCGCCCAGTTCGTCGACCTGCGCCGCGTAGACGACCAGGCTGCCATTGTCGATGCGGGCCCAGTAGACCGGGTTGCCCTCCAGGATCTGGGTCCGCTCCCGGCTGACGAACACGCCGGGCCGGTTGGCCGGCTCGAAGCTGGCACTGATCCGCGGCGGCCAGGCGACCGTGAATCCGCCGTCGGTCTTGCTGATGGCAACCGTGAACTCGCCGGCGACCCCGCCGCCGCTCGCGCTGAGCGTGCCGCGGAATTTTCCGGCGAAGCCGTCGGGCAGCGATTGCTGCGCCAAGACGTCCGTGCCCGCTGCCGTCACACCAAGTGCGATCATCACGAGGAGGTACAGAATGCGCATGCCGATATCCGGGTCTCCGAGAAAGACAGGGAGTCTAGGTCAAATTCCGCTTAAGGCCAACGGACTTCGGGCGGCATCGACATCAGGATGGCCTCGACGTTGCCGCCGGTCATCAGCCCAAATTTCGTGCCCCGGTCGTAGAGCAGGTTGAATTCGACGTAGCGCCCGCGGCGGATAAGCTGGTGCTCCCGCTGCGCGTCCGTCCAGCCCTTGTTCAGGTGCCGCCGCACGATCTTCGGATAGACCTTAAGGAACGCCCGGCCGACATCCCGGGTGAAGGCGAAGTCGGCGCCCCAGTCGTCGCTGTTCAGATCGTCGAAGAAGATGCCACCGACGCCGCGCGGCTCGCCGCGGTGCTTGAGGTAGAAGTATTCGTCGCACCATTTGCGGAACCGGTCGTAATAGCCGGGGTCGTGCGCATCGCACGCCGCCTTGAGGGCGGCATGAAAGCTGGCGGTGTCGTCGTCGTCGGGATAGGTCGGCGTCAGGTCGGCGCCGCCGCCGAACCAGCTCTTCTCGGTGACGATATGGCGGGTGTTCATGTGCACCGCCGGCACCAGCGGCGACTGCATGTGCGCGACCAGCGAGATGCCGCTGGCCCAGAACCGGCCCGCCGCGCCGGCGCCGGGAATCTGTTTGCGGAACTCCTCGGAGAAGGTGCCGTGCACCGTCGAGACATTGACCCCGACCTTCTCGAAGACCCGGCCGCGCATCACCGACATGACGCCGCCGCCGCCGCTGCCGGAGGGATCCGGCCGCTCCCACGACGTGCGCGCGAAACGCCCGGCCGGGCGGTCCGACAACGGCCCTTCGAGCTCGTCCTCGAGCGTTTCGAAGGTGGCGCAGATGTCGTCCCGCAGCGCCTCGAACCAGGATCGTGCCTCGGCCTTCCTCCGTTCCGTATCGTCCATGTCCCTGCCTTTCGACCTAGCCGTTGCCCGGATATCCGCCGCATTGCCGCAGCGCCTCGCCCAGTACCATCGCTGCCGCCAGCGCTACGTTGAGCGAGCGGGCCGGGGCGGCGAGTGGCACCCGGATGCGCGCGTCAACCGCTTCGTGCACGCCGTCCGGCACGCCGGCGCTTTCCCGGCCCAGAAGAAGCGTGTCGTCCGGGCGGAATGAGAACTCGGTATGCGTGATCGGGGCCCGCGTCGTCAACAGGACGAGGCGGCCGGCGCCGGACCGCGCCGTAACGAAGGCCTCCCAGGACGCATGGCGGGTCAGCCGGACATGCGCCAGATAATCCATTCCGGCGCGCCGCAGATGCCGGTCGGACCATATGAATCCGCACGGCTCGATGATGTCGGCCGCGACACCCATGCAGGCGGCGAGACGCAGGATCGCGCCGGTATTCTGGGGAATGTCTGGCTGGTACAGGGCGAGACGCATCGTCGCAGCAAATGGCAATTCTGGCGGAATCGATAGCCGGGGGCTTTGCTTTCCTCCGTGATTTGCATTATACGGTCCGCGGCGCGGCGGCACAGCGCTCTCAATCGGCTGCCGCAAGGGGGCAATTCCAATCCCGCCCGTGTTCCGCGGGCGGTCTGTCAGTGGCGAGGATCGAATTATGGCGGATGAGGTTCAGACGTCGGATACGGATGTTGAGGAACCGTCCCGGCGGGATTTCCTGTACCTGGCGACCCTGGCCGGAGGCGCCGGCCTCGGCCTGGCCTTCGTGTGGCCGCTCATCGACAGCATGAATCCGGCGGCGGACGTGCTGGCGCTGTCGACGGTCGAGGTGGATCTGGGCCCTATCGAGGTCGGCCAGGCCATCACGGTGAAATGGCGCGGCAAGCCCGTGTTCATCCGCCGCCGCACCGCCGAAGAGATCGCGCAGGCGCGGGCCGATGACGGCGCCGAGCTGCCGGACCCGCAGAGCGACGCACAGCGGGTCAAACGCCCCGAATGGCTGATCATGGTCGGCGTGTGCACCCATCTCGGGTGCATCCCGCTGGGCCAGAAGACCGGCGATCCGAAGGGTGAGTTCGGTGGCTGGTTCTGTCCCTGTCACGGCTCGCACTACGATACGTCGGGCCGCATCCGCAAGGGGCCGGCGCCGGAAAACCTCCCGGTGCCGAACTACACCTTCCTCGACGACAACCTCGTGCGCATCGGCTAGCAGGGCAATCATGGCAACCAGGACAGAATTCAAGAATCCGCTCGTCCGCTGGGTCGACGAGCGTTTGCCGGTCTTCACGTATCTGGACCACGAGTACAACCGGTTCCCGATGCCGAAGAACCTGAATTACTGGTGGAACTTCGGCGCGCTGGCCTCCGTCGTGCTGGTGCTGATGATCGTGACCGGCGTCATGCTGGCCATGCAGTACACGCCGCATGTGGACTACGCCTTCGAGAGCGTCGAGCGCATCATGCGCGATGTGAACTACGGCTGGTTGATTCGCTATCTCCACAGCAACGGCGGGACGATGTTCTTCATCGTCGTCTACATCCACATCTTCCGCGGCATGTATTACGGGTCGTACCACGCGCCGCGCGAGCTCTTATGGATGCTGGGCGTGGTCATTGTGTTCCTGATGATGGCGACGGCGTTCATGGGCTATGTGCTGCCCTGGGGCCAGATGAGTTTCTGGGGCGCCACCGTCATCACCAACCTGTTCTCGGCGATCCCGTGGGTCGGCGATGCCATCGTCACCTGGCTGTGGGGCGGCTTCTCGGTCGACAACCCGACGCTGAACCGTTTCTATGCCCTGCATTACCTGCTGCCGTTCGTGATTTTCGCGGTCGTCGCGCTGCACGTAATCGCGGTGCACGTCACCGGATCGAACAATCCGAAGGGCATCGACGTGCAGGTGCCGCGCGACACCGTCCCGTTCCACCCGTATTTCACCGCCAAGGATTCGGTCGGCCTCGTCCTGTTCCTCCTGTTCTTTGCCGCAGTGGTGTTCTTTGCCCCGAACATGTTCGGCGAACCGGACAACTACATCGAGGCGAATCCGCTGCAGACGCCGGCGCATATCGTGCCGGAGTGGTACTTCCTGCCGTTCTACGCGATCCTGCGCGCCATCCCGCACAAGCTGCTCGGCGTGATCGCGGCCGGCGCGTCGATCCTGGTGCTGTTCCTGCTGCCCTGGCTCGA
>JBFIFO010000059.1:0-21154 GCA_041602815.1 Alphaproteobacteria bacterium
GCCACCGCGCGGGCATCGGCCAGCGTCATGCCGGGGCTGAGTCCCTGGCGTTCCGCTTCCAGGGTGACGCCGGACAGCAGGATGCGATTGCCGCTCTCGATGACCGCCGCCAGCGGCCGGCCGGCCGGCGCCGCGCCGCGCGCCCGCAGGATGCGGTCAGTCGCGAGGCGAGGGAGCCACAGCGAGACGATGCGTCTTCTCATCCCAGTCCACCATCCATTGGCCCGCGCCGCCGCCGCGGCAGCGCAGCAGCGCCAGCCGCCAGCGCATCCCGCCTGCACCCGGCGCGGGGCCCACGTGCCAGCGGCTGACCGCCGGGCTCGGCGGCAGCGGCGCCGGCATGCGGCCCATCTTCGCGGCGCCGGCACCGGCGCGCATGTCCCCGCATCCTGGCGCCATGGCGCCCGGCGCCCTGGCGCCATGGCGCCTGCCGGCGCCACGGCACAGCAGGATTCCGGTCACCCCGCCGGTCTCGGCCGCCAGCTGAAGCCGGCGTACCGCCGTCATCCCGGGCGGGCGGTCGGCTTCCGCCACCACCGCGGCGAGGCCGGTGCTGCGCACCCCTTCCTCCGCCGCCGCCAGCAGCTCGATCCGGTTGCGGCAGTGCACCAGCAGCAGCCGCGCCGGCGCCAGCCCGAGCATGGCCAGGCCCGGCGGGTGGAGCGCGCCGCACCGCTGCCCGGCCATGCACCACAGCACCGTCCCGCCGGTCCGCGCCGCCAGCCGCCCGGCCAGCACGGCCGCAAGCCCGTCCGCCGCCGGCCCCGCGACCTCGTGCAGCGCGCCGGCGCGCAGCCCGCCCTCGCCCAGCGCCGCGTCGATCGCCGGGACGCCGAGCGGCAGCACGCCGCCCCGCGCCGCCGGCCCGCGCTCGATCCGCGCCACCGCGGCGCGCAGCGATTCGAGGCGATCCCGGCTTGTCCAGCGGGTCATGTCGGCCATCCGTCGTGCAGTTTGTTCCTGTTTTGTTCTAACGTGGAACCGCAAACGGAGTCAAGCGGAGCGCTCCCGTTCACATTCCCGTGATCGGCCGTTGGCGACGCAACCGCCACCTGCGACCCTGCCCGCCATGCCCGGAGAACCGATCGCGAGCCGCCCGCCGGCCACCGCTCCCGACAACCCCGCCCTGCAACTGGCCGACTGGCGCCGCCAGGTCGCCGACCTATACGCCCGCATCCGCAGCGCGCCGGACCCGGCCGTCGCCTGGCAGGACTGGCGGCGCACGCGCGACGCCCTGTTCGCCGATCATCCGCAATCGCCCCTGCCGGACGCGGCCCGCGCCGGGTTCCGTGGCCTGCCCTGCTACCCCTACGACCCGTCGCTGCGCTTCATGGCCGCGCTGGGTGCGGCGCCAGATCGCGCCGAGGAGCGCGTCGAACTCGGTATGGACGGCACGGTGCGGCTGGTCCCCGCCGGCCGCACCGAGGGCCTCGCACCCGCTTTGGGCGGCGAGCTCACCGTCTACTGGATCGCCGGCTATGGCGGCGGCCTGTTCCTGCCGTTTACCGACGTTACCTCGGGCGACGAGACCTTCGGCGCCGGCCGCTATCTTCTGGACTCGATCAAGGGCGCCGACCTCGGCGTCGAGGACGGCCGGCTGGTGCTCGACTTCAACTTCGCCTACCACCCGTCCTGCGCCCATTCGCCGGACTGGACCTGCCCGCTGGCGCCGCCCGTCAACCGGCTCCCGATGCCGGTACGGGGCGGCGAACGGCTCGCCTGACGACGGCACGCCTTCGCCCTGCACACGTTGCCCGATAACCGCACTGGCGAAGGGGACGAGCGGTTGCTAATGTCGCCGGAACAGGTCGCACCGCGCACCGGCAGGGGGACACCGATCATGGCCAAGACGCTCGTACTGACCTTCATCGCCGAGGATCGGCCCGGCCTCGTGGAGCGGTTGTCCGAGACGGTTGCCGCGGAGGGCGGCAACTGGCTGGACAGCCGCATGGCCCATCTGGCGGAGAAATTCGCCGGGATCGCCCGCGTCGAGATTCCGCCGAAGAAGGTCTCCGCCCTCAAGAAAGCGCTGGCGGCGCTGGAGAAGGAAGGCTTCCACCTGACCGTCGAGGACGCCGGAGAGCCGGCCGGCAAGCCCGGCAAGGCGCCGGCGAAGAAGGCGGCGCCGCCGGAAGGCGCGCTGTACACGCTCGACCTCGTGGGCCCGGACCAGCCGGGCATCCTGCGCGACATCACCCATTGCCTCGCCGAGCGCGGCGTCAGCGTCGAGGACATGGAGACCGACATCCGCGAGGCGCCGATGAGCGGCGGCATGATGTTCTATGCCGAGGCGCAGGTCCGGGTGCCGGCGGGCTTAAGCGGCGACAACCTGCGCGCCGCGCTCGAGGCGCTGGCCGGCTCGCTGATGGTCGACATCACGTTGCGCCGCGAGGGGTGACAGGCACGATCGCGCCCCTCGGCCCGCTCTTCAGCGCCTTCGATCCGTCGGCCCCGGGTGTTGGCGCGGGCGGAAATCGCGCGCCGGACTCATGCATCAACTCGAAGCCGGGATCAGGCGGGGGACCGGTCGGCGACGCGCGCGGGGCGACAGGGGCGGGAGTCAGACCGACTGCGGGCTCGATCCGTGCTGTGACGCAGGACGGCATAACCCAGGACGGCCGACAGAATCGAGCCGGCGAGCACGCCGATGCGCACCGCGGCGGCATGGTCGGGGTCGGAGAAGGCGAGCGTGCCGATGAACAGGCTCATGGTAAACCCGATTCCGGCCAGCGCGGAGACGCCATAGATCTGTAGCCAGGTGACTCCCTCCGGCAGGCGGGATACGCCCAGCTTCACCGCCACCCAAATGCTGCCGAGGATACCCACCTGCTTGCCGAGAAACAGACCCGCCAGGATGCCGAGCGGTATGCCGGCGAACAGATCGCCAAACGACAGGCTATGAAGGGCAACGCCGGCGTTGGCGAAGGCGAAGACCGGCATGACGCCGAACGCGACCCAAGGGGCGAGACCATGCTCGATTCGCTTGAGGGGAGATTCCTGATCGTCCGTCCGGCTGTTCAGAGGAATGAACAGCGCCACGATCACGCCGGCCAACGTCGCATGAACGCCCGATTTCAGGACGCATACCCAGATGACGAGTCCCGTGACGAGGTAGGGTGCAATCCGCTGGACGCCGCGATAGTTGAGATAGGCGAGGACCGAGATGCCGAGCGCCGCGATTCCCAGAACGCTGAGCGAGAGCTGCGAGGTGTAGAACACCGCAATGATGATAATGGCGCCCAGATCGTCGATAATGGCCAGGGCCAGGAGAAAGACTTTCAAAGCCGCCGGGACGCGCGAACCCAGCAGCGCAACCACGCCGAGGGCAAATGCAATGTCGGTCGCCGTCGGCACCGCCCAGCCTCTCAGCGCTCCGGGATCGCCCCAATTCAAGAATACGTAAATCAGGGCAGGAACAACCATGCCGCCGACGGCCGCCAGCACCGGAAGCGACGCCTTTTGCACGCTCGACAGCCTGCCCTCGATGATCTCCCGTTTGATTTCCAGGCCGACCAGGAAGAAGAAGATCGCCATCAGCCCGTCGTTGATCCACAGCAGAAGCGGCTTGTCGATCGCCAGCGCACCGATCTGGAACATGACAGGCGTGCTCAGCAACATGTCGTACAGCCAGCTCAGCGGCGAATTGTCGAGCACGAGCGCGGCCGCCGCCGCAGCCATCAGCACGATCCCGCCGGCCGCCTCGTGTTCGAAGAACGCCTGCGCGCCGCGCTTGATGTCTTCCGCTTTCGCCAATGTCGTTTTCACCTGTGCCTCCCGAAAATCGCGCCCGCGCGGGTGCTCGTCAATGCAACAAATCCACCGGAAACCCGTTTATCACGGCGTTACGCTAGGCCGCCCTGCCCTGCGATTCCATATTGCCGCTCCCGACGAAGGCCGCCTCCGGGAGCGCGACCGGTGTCTCGAAATGATCGGGTTTCACGGCCAGAATGCCCGACGTCACGGAGCGCAACACCGCTTCCACGGCGTTGCCGAGAATGAAACCGGGAAGGCCGAATCGCCCCTCCGTACCCATTACGACAAGGTCGATCTGCTCGCGTTCCGTCAGCCCAATGATGGCGCGCTCCGGCAGGGCGCGGGGCAGATGCAGGCGATGGCTGATCTCAGCCATCGGATATCGCACCAGCAGTTCGTCCAGCGCACGCCGATGCTTGGTTTCGTGCCGCTGGAGGATCGCCTCGCGCTGCTGTGCCCTGACTTCGGATTTGAGGGTGTCGAGGTCGGTGCCGTCGACGTCCCAGGCATGGACGACATGCAGATTGGCCTGATCGCGCGATGCCAGCGACGTCGCCAGATCCATAATCTTTAGATTGAGATGGTCATCGGGAAGATCCGGCGCCGGGTCAACGGCAGCAAGAATTCTCCGGTAGGGAACGGCCTGGCCCGGTCTGATCACCCAGACAGGGCAGGGACACTTCCTTATGAGATGTGCCGCGGCGCCTCCGAAAAACACGTCACGCAGGGTTTTGCCCGCCTCGGCGCTCAAGATCACCAGGTCGTGCTGTTGCCGGATCACCTGGCGAATGATCTCCTCGAACGGAATACCGGTCAGAACAAGGCCACCGACCTCTTTGACACCGGCGTGCCGCCCGCCGGCCACCAGCCGTTCGTTGCGTTTCTCTGCTTCGACACGGAGTTCGGCGACCTGTCCTTCGCGAAGGATCGTTGCGATCGTCAGTTGGGCGCGGTTCTCGATGCTCAGCGCCACGGCCTGGGTGAGCGCATCATCCCCGCCGATCGCGTCGTCGTAGACAGCGAGCACATTCTTGAACCTTTTCATGGCAAACTTTCCTCCCGTGCGAAACCGATGTGCGATGGCCGGAAACGGCCGGGCACCATCGGAAGCTGGGAGGGAATTCGTTATAGTTCCAATTGAATTCCACGCCCGAAATGATAGATTTTTCCTATCAACATCGGGAAGCTATTGCAGACGCATGCCGAGTTTGCGCCAGCTGGAGTACCTGCTCGCTCTCGAGGAGCGGCGCCATTTTCGCCGCGCCGCGGAAGCGTGCGGCGTCAGCCAGCCGACACTAAGCGCGCAGCTGCGCAGTCTTGAGAAACGGCTCGGCGTTCAGTTGGTGGAGCGCAATCGGACGACTGTCATCATGACTCCCGTCGGCCGGCAAATCGCCGCCATCGGGCGCCGCATGCTGAGCGACGCCGAGGAGATCCGGCATTTGGCGGCGGTACAAGGCCGGGGCATGAGCAGCATGATACGGCTGGGACTGCCGCCGACCATTGGGCCGTATCTCCTTCCAAGGATGATCCCGGAACTGCACGCAGCCTACCCGAACCTGAAGCTATACGTCCGCGAAGACATCCCCGAGTCTCTTCCGCCCGCTCTCGAGCGCGGGCTCCATGACGTTCTCGTCATGCCGCTGTCGATCAACCGCCAGGACCTGGAGGTCCAGCCGCTGTTTCGCGAACCGCTGTATCTTGCGATGGCCGTCGATCACCCGCTCGCCAACCGGGGCAAGCTGAACCGGCGGGACCTGCGCGGTTATGCCGTTCTCACCCTGGAGTCCGGCCATCAGCTGCACGAACAGGTCAAAATGCTATGCGACGAAGTCGGCGCGAAGCTGATGTCCGACTACGAGGGGACCAGTCTCGATACGCTTCGCGAGATGGTCGGAATGGGAATGGGTCTTTCGTTCCTGCCCGGCCTGTATGTGCAGTCGAGCCTTTCCGAGGACAGGACGATCAAGGTCTCCGCGATCAGCGGTGCGCCGATCTACCGGACGGTCGGCCTGGTGTGGCGCAAGAGCTCGGCACGAACGCAGGAATTTCTCGTCCTCGCAGAACATTTCCGGGAAGCCGTGCGGCGCGATTTCCCGCAGTTTACGATAATCGGCTGAGCCGGACGGGACAGCCCGTCGCGGGGAGTCGGAGCCGGCCGTGGCGATCAGTGGCTCAGATGGCGGTCGAGCCAGGCGATGACGCCGGCGATGGCGTCCGCCTGGACGTTGTCGACACGGTATTCGCCATCGGCGCCGCGCTTCGGGAAGACGTAGCCGTGCTGGTCGTGGTCGCAGGACACCCAGTCGACGTCCTTGCCCGCCTCACGCAGCAACTCGTAGGTCGCGCGGAAGATGCCTTGCAGGTGGTCGCGCGCGCGCCCCATCACCAGGATCGGCGTGTCGATGCCGGCGATGCGCGCGGCGGCGACGTCCCGGTCGATCCGCCGATGCACCTTGTCCACCTCGGCCATCTGCATGTCCTCGATGTTGCGCAGTCCGGTCTCCTCGTTGACGAAGGCGGTATCGTCGGGGTTGAGCGCGAGGAACTCGTGCGCCGCCGGCTCGCTCGCCACGGCGCAGGCGACGCCGTGATACTCGCTGGCGATCTTCAGGACCATTTCGCCGCCGTGGCTCATGCCGATCAGGGCGACGCGGGCCGGGTCGACGAAGGGCAGCGTCTTCACATGCTCGATGATGGCAATCTCGTCCTCGTATTCGAGCGGCGCACGGTTGAACATCTCGCGGCCCTGGCGCCGGTCGCGCACCAGCTTGCCGCCGGTATTGTAGCCGAGCTCCACCTCGGTGCGGTAGCGCAGCCACGCGCAGGCCCAGCCGGCCTCCACCAGCCGGTCCATGATCCAGCCCTGCTCGCGCACCGCGTTGCGGATCCAGCGCATGCCCTCGCCGCCGTTGCCTGATGCCAGCAGGACGATCGGGAACGGCCCGGCGCCGTCCGGCTTGCGAGCGCCGATCGGCGCGTAGAGACCGTCCCAGGTCTCGACATACATCAGATGCACCGTCTTCCCGTCGAACTCTTCGATAAGGACGACCTGCTCGGGATCGATCTTGCCAGCCATTGTTTCGTCAGCCTTTCTCGTTCGTTCCGGTTGCCGCGTCCAGCACGCAGGCCGCCACATGGCCGGGTCCGCGCTCGCTCAGCGCGACCTCGTCGACCTCGCGGAACCGAAGGCGCACCTCGGACCCATGCGTTTCCACCGCCTGCATCGCCGCCCGCATGGGCTGAGGCACCTGGTCGGAGCCCAGCGTCGCAGCCAGTGCCGCGGCCGACGCGTCGTCGTCGAACAGGAGGCTGGCCGCGAACGGGCTCGTGCGCCTGACAGCCGACAGGGCATCGAACATTCCCTCGCGGTTCTCCAGCCAGTGCACCACGTCGTCGATCTCCCAGCCGCAGGCCGGCGTCGCAACGGGACAGCGCGTGTGGAAGCGGCACCCCTGCGGCGGACGCGCGGGATCGGGCACCGAACCTTCGAGCGTGCGCATCTCGACCTCGCGATCCTCGAACAGGTCCGGGCTCGCCGCGAGCAGCGCCTTCGTATAGGGATGCTGCGGCCGCTCGAAGATGGCGGCGGTGTCCCCGGCCTCGACCACCCTGCCCAGATACATGACGACGATACGGTCGGCGACATGCCGGACAACGGAGAGGTTGTGGGTGATGAACAGGTAGGCGAGGTTGCGCTCCCGCTGGAGCCTGTGCAGCAGGTTGAGGATCTGGGCCTGCACCGAGACGTCGAGCGCGCTGGTCGGCTCGTCGAGGACGATGAGCTCGGGATCGAGGGCCAGGGCGCGCGCGATCGCGATGCGCTGGCGCTGCCCGCCCGAGAACTGGTGCGGGTAGCGGAACAGGTGCTGCCGGCCGAGGCCGACCTGATCGAGCAGCTCGACCACGCGTTCGTCCAGCTCGGCGCCCGCCGCTTCGCCATAGACGCGCAGCGGCCGGGCGACGATATCCCGGACCAGGTGGCGCGGGTTGAACGAGGCGAAGGCGTCCTGGAATACGACCTGGCAGTTCCGGCGGTATCGGCGCCAGGCGGGCCCGGTCAGGCGGTCGATGCGGTGCGCCGCCTCCAGCGCCGCCAATTCCTCTCGCTGGGGGGCGCTGCGCTCGGCCTCGGGGATTGCCAGCAGGGCGGCCACCCGGTCGCGGTCGGCCGCGGCGATGTTGAAACAGGCGGCGCCGCCGGTCGGCTCGGCCAGGCCGCTGACACAGCGGCCGAGCGTCGTCTTGCCGCAGCCGCTCTCGCCGACGAGGCCGACAGTTTCGCCGCGGCGGATGTCGAAGCTCACCCCGTCGACCGCCCGCACCTGCCCGACGACACGCTGCAGCGCGCCCTCGCGGATCGGGAAGTGCTTCTGCAGGCCGTGCAGGCTGAGCACCAGCCTGTCGGCGTCGACCGTCGCGGCCCGCGGCTGACGTTCGAGCACCGTCATCTGGCCGTCGCCGCGAACGAGGGCCGGTCGCCCGCTCCGGCGGGCGGCGCGTGGTGGATGAAGCAGGCAGCGGCGTGGCCATCGCCAACGGATTCGAGGGGCGGTTCGAAGCGGCCGCACGCCGCAACCTGATTTGGACAGCGCCCGAAGAAGCGGCACGACGGCGACGGCGCCACGAGCTCGGGTACTGTCCCCTCGATCGCCATCAGCTGCCCCCGCGCCCGCGCCGCCGACGGCAGGGCCGCGAGCAGGCCCCGCGAGTAGGGATGGCGGGGATCCCGGAACACGTCATCGGCGCTGCCGGTTTCCACGATCCGCCCGGCGTACATCACCGCCACGCGGTCGCACACGCGCCGCACCACCGACAGGTCGTGGCTGATATAGAGGACCGCCGTGCGGCGGCGCTGCTGCAGGTCGCGGACCAGTTCGAGGATCCTTGCCTGGACGGTCACGTCAAGCGCCGTCGTCGGCTCGTCGGCGATCAGCAGATCGGGATTGCAGGCCAGCGCCTGCGCGATCATGACACGCTGGCGCATCCCGCCCGACAGCTCGTGCGGGTAGCGCTGCATGATCTTGCGCGGATTGGCGATCTGGGTCTCCGCGAGGGCGTCGGCGACCAGGTCTTCCACCGCCGCCCTTATGCGGTTGCGCCCGGCCCTGAGCGGCGGCACGGCGAGCAGCGCGCGCTCCGGCACGCGGCTTCGTTGCGCAGCCTGCCGTCGCAGCAGGATCGCGCGCGGATCGATGCCGGACGCGTCGATCCCGGCGGCATCGAGGATCTCGCGGGAGCGGTGCTGCAGGAACACCTCGGCGATCTGGTCGCCGATGGTGAGCACCGGGTTGAGCGCCTTGCCCGGATCCTGGAAGATCATCGCGATCCGGTCGCCGCGGATCGCCCGTATCCGGGCAGCGGAGACCCGCAACAGGTCGAGGGTCTCGTCGCCGCTGCCGGCGCAGTCGCTGCAGCCGCGCCCCCTGCACGCCGGGCAGGCGGCAGGAACGCGGCCCGTACGATCACAACGGGTGCACCCCGCCCCATTGCAGTCCTGGCAGACGCGACGCGGGTGGAACATGATGGAGCCGCCGGCGATGATGCCCGGCGGAGTCGGCACGAGGCGCAGGAACGAGCGGGCAGTGACGCTCTTGCCGCAGCCGGTCTCGCCGACCAGGCCCAGGGTTTCGCCGTCGCGGACGTCGAAGCTGACGCCGTCGACCGCGTGGACCACGCCGCGGCGCGTGCGGAAGTAAACCTTGAGGTCGGCGACCGCGGCGATGACGGCGGGCCCGCGTTCCGCCGGTGACCCGTTCGACGGCCCACCCGCGGTCATCGGCCGCTCTCCGTGCGCGGGTCGAGGACATCGCGCAGCCCGTCGCCGACCAGGTTGAACGCCAGCGCCCACAGGAACACCATTAGTCCCGGGAACGTCGACGCCCACCACCGGCCCGCCGATATCCCCGCCTGACCCTCGGAAACCAGCACGCCCCATTCGGCGATACCGGCTTCCGACAGGCCGATGAACGACAACGTCGCGCCGATCAGCACGATGTTGCCCATGTCCAGGGTGGCCTGAACCATGACCGGGGTGATCGAGTTCGGCAGCACGTCCTTCAGGTAGATTCGCAGCTTCGAGTCGCCGATGACGCGGGCGGCGTCGATGTATTCGCTCTGTTTGATGCGGATGATCTGGGCCCGCATGATGCGCGCGTACTTCACCCAGAACACGACCACCAGGGCCATGATGATGTTGCCGAAGGACGGCCCCAGCACGGCGGCGATGGCCAGTGCGAAGATCAGTTCCGGGATCGACAGGAACACGTCGACGATCCGCATCAGGACCTCGTCCAGCCGGCCGCCGATGAAGCCGGCGAGGCTGCCGATGATGACGCCGATCACCACGGTCAGGCTGACGACCGTGAGTGAGAGGCGCAGGGACGTCCGCGCGCCCCAGATGATCCCGTACAGCACGTCGCCGCCGCGGTTGGTGGTGCCGAGGGGGTGGCCGGGCGTGCCCGGCGGCGCCCGGACGGCGCCCCAGTCGCGCGGCATCTGGTAGGGATCGGGCGTGTTCGGCACCGTGATATAGGGCGCCAGCAGCGCCATTCCGATCATCAGCACCACGATCACGAGGCCGATCACGGTCGTCGGGTTGGAAAGCACGTTCGCGATCAGCTCCCAGCCGCGGCGTGCGCGTACCCGCCACGCCGAGTCGGCGTGCCGCGCGAAGCCGTGTACCGGGTTGCGGGCGTCGGCCATGGCTACCCTCCCAGAACCACGCGCCGGTCGAGGTAGACGTAGATCACGTCGACCACGAGGTTGACGACCAGGAACAGAACACTGGTGAACATCACATAGGCCATGATCGTCGCCTGGTCGCCGCGCAGCACGGCGTCGGCCATCCAGCGGCCGAGGCCGGGCCAGCGGAACACGATCTCGGCGACCACCGTGCCCTGCAACAGGAACCCGAAAGTCAGTCCGATCACGGTCACCGTCGGGATCAGCGCGTTGCGTCGGGCGTGGCGGCGCAGGACCAGGCGCTCGGGCAGGCCCTTGGCGCGAGCCGCCTCGACATAGTCCTCCTGCAACTCCTCGACCAGCGAGGAGCGCATCATCCGCGCGATGATGGCGGTCGCGCCATAGCCGAGCGTCACCGCCGGCAGCACGAGATGCCAGACGGCGTCACGCAGTGCCGTGAAGCTCCCGGCAAGGATGGCGTCGATCGTGTACAGCCCGGTCGGATGGGCGATACTGGCGAAGATCGTCGGATCGCTGCGGCCGATCGGAAACCAACCGAGATAGACCCAGAAGACGATCAGCAGCAGAATGGCGAACCAGAACAGCGGCATGCTGGCGCCCGCGACGGCCAGCACGCGGACGATGTGGTCCGGCATGCGGTTGCGCCGCGCCCCGGCGAACGTCCCGAGGCCGATGCCCAGCGCCACGGCGACGAGACCGGCCGCCACGGCGAGCTCCATCGTCGCCGCCAGCTTGTCGGGGAAGATCTCCGCGACGGGGGCGGCGGCGACGCCGGACCAGCCGAGGTCGCCGCGCGCGACGCCCGACAGCCAGTAGACGTATTGCACTGGCAGCGGCTTATCGAGATGGAAGCGGGCCTCGATCTCGGCGACCTCGGCCGGGCTCATCTCGTGCGACAGGTAAATGCCGATCGGCGAGCCGCCGACCCGGGTGAGCCCGAAGACGACGATTGACGTCCCGATGATGAGTATCGGCAGCACCATCAGGCGTCGCAGGATGTAGTCGCGGATCTGCATGGTCGGCAACGGCTCCGTCGTTGCGATCAGCGGCGTGCGGCCATCCGGGTCGGGACGGACGCACGCCGCGATCGTCGGGTCTTGGCCGCTACTTGTCGAACAGCGCGAACTTCAGGCTCGGGCGCGGCCACAGCGGCTGCATCACGAAGCCCTTCACCCACGCGCGATGGGCCATCACGATGCCCTCCTGGGCGGCGATCAGCCACATCGGATCGTCGAACAGCAGCCGCTGCAGCTCGGCATACATGGCGGCGCGCTTTGCCGGGTCCAGCTCGGTGCTGGCATCGTCGATCAGTCGCGCGATTTGCTCCGGATCCCGGTAGCCCTTGGCGAAGCCGTGCACCTCGCCCCACTCGCCGGCCGGATGCTGGTAGGACTGCAGGTAGGGGTGCGGGTCGGCGAACGGATCGGCATTCTTCACCCACATCGCGTACCGGATCGGGTTCTCCGCGTGGGCTTCGTCGAACACCGCCTCGGCGACGGCCAGCACGTTGACCCGGAATTTCGGATTCAGCCGCTCGAGCGAGTCTTTCAGGACCAGGGCCGCATCGGCGAACAGATTGGCCTCCTCGGTGATCACCGAGACGGTGAACCCCTTGTCCCAGTAGCCGGTCTCGCGGAACAGCGCCTCGGCCCTGGCCTTGTCCTGCTTGGCATAGACCGGCGCAGTCGGGTCGTAGCCGAAGATGCCCTTGGGGATGTAGTGCGGATTGAAGTCCCCGAACCCGGCGAGCGGGCCGTTCAGGAACGCGCCGTAGTCGAAGGCGTGGTTGAAGGCCTGGCGGATCCGCCGGTCGTGGAAGAAGTCGACCGGTATGGTGTCGCCCTTCGGCAGCGCCCCCTGCGGGATGTTCAGGTTGAAGCCGATATGGATCGGCTCGAGCAGCAGGCCGCCGGAATACACCGTCACGCCCTTGGCCCCCTGGATGTCGGCGATGAACGACGGATCGGTCTCGATGGTGTCGAATTCGCCGGCACGCAGTCCCAAGACCCGGACATCGGGCTCGGAGCCGATCTCGATGCGCACGGCGAGCTTGGCCTTCGGGCCCCAGTAGTCCTCGTTGACGGCGAGCTGGAGGTTCTCGTTGCGGTTCCAGGCAACGAACTTGTACGGGCCGGTCCCCACCATGTTGGTCGCCATGAACGGGTTCGGCTGGCCGGCAACCACCTTGCCATTGGCCTCGACCGCGTCCTGACTGACGATCGACGAGACCATGGCGACCACGGCGCCATTCAGGAAGCTGGCGCTCGGCCGCTGCAACGTAACCTCGAACGTGTATTCGTCCTTGAGCCGGGTCGCCGCCACGATGTCCTTGAGCGTGTCGGCCGCGCTTTCGGGTAGGTCCATGGTCATCACGCGGTCCCACGAATACTTGACGTCGGCGGCGGTCAGGGCGGTGCCGTCATGGAACTTGACGCCGCGCCGGATCGGGAAGGTGTAGGTCAGCCCGTCGGCCGAGATCAGCCCATTGGCGGTGCTGGGCACCTGGGTGGCCAGCGCGGGCACCAGGTCCGGCCCGCGGGGGGAGATTTCGAGCAGCCTCTCGTAGACCTGCAGGATGACGGTCTCGCCGCCCTCGCCCGCCTCCACCTGCGCCGGGTCGAGCGTGGTCGGTTCATCATCGGCCGCGTGCACGAGGACGCCCGGGTTCTTGACGGTCTGGGCCCGTGTTTCCGGCACCGCGGCTAGGCCGAGGACGACGGCGGCAATCGCGCAGGTTGCGGCCAGCCCCGTAAGGCGCCGCGGACTCAGTCTGGACATGGTGTTTCCTCCCTGTTTCATGCAATCGATTGCAACTTTTTCGGCAAGTATATAAACGGCGCCGGAACCGGTCAATCCAGGACCGGGGATGCGGCGGTGATTTGGATGGGTGGCCGCGGTCGGTCAGTAGCGCAGATACGCTGCGCACCCGTCCAGCCAGGCCGCCTCGTCCGCCGCGGCCAGCGCCTCCAGATCGTCCGGCGTCGCCGCCGCGTCGTCCACCCAGTCCCGCAGCAGCGGGCCGCCATTGATGACGTCGATGGCGAGCTTGTCTTCCTCGTATTCATAGGAAAAATCGCGCCACAGTGGATAGTCCGGCCAGAGCCGGCGGATCGCCTTCAAAGCCAGTGCCTGCAGCCGCCAGGGCCGGAACGCCGCGTGGTCGTAACCGGGGCCTTCGGTGTGGATGTGCACGCCGCTGCACAGCGCGCCGGCATGCTTGTGGAAGGTCGGCTCGAACCAGCAGTCGCGCAGGACGCAGCCCTGCAGCCACTGCGGTGCAAGTTGATGCATGTCCGCCAAGACGCGCCGCGCGTCGATGTCGGGCGCGCCGAACAGCTCGAGCGGCCGCGTCGTGCCGCGACCCTCCGACAGCGTCGTGCCCTCGAGCGTCACCGTGCCCGGATAGGCGCGGGCCATCCACAGGTTCGGCGCGTTGGGACTGGGGTTGATCCAGATCCGTTCGCTCAGCGGCCAGCCGTATCCAGGCGCCGCGTCGGGCCGCCAGCCCTCCATCTCGATGACGCGATAGTCGAGGTCGAGCTGCAGCGTCGCGACGAACCACGACCCCAGCTCGCCCAGCGTCAGCCCATGACGCATCGGCAGCTTCCCGGCGCCGACGAAGCTCTCCCAGCCGTCGCGCAGCAGCAGGCCTTCGACCGGCCGGCCCGCGGGATTCGGGCGGTCCAGCACCCACACCGCCTTGCCGTGCTGCGCCGCCGCCTCGAGGACGTAGCGCAGCGTCGTCATGAAGGTGTAGACCCGGCAGCCCAGGTCCTGCAGGTCGACCAGCAGCACGTCGAACGTATCCATCATCGCGTCGGTCGGCCGGCGCACCTCGCCGTATAGGCTGAATACCGGGACGCTCCAAATCGGGTCGTCATAGTCGGGCGACTCGATCATGTTGTCCTGCTTGTCGCCGCGCAGCCCATGCTGCGGGCCGAACGCGGCCACGACGTCCAGGTCGCCGCACCCGGCCAGCGCGTCGAGCGAATGTGTCAGGTCCCGCGCGGCCGACGCGGGATGTGCGAGCAGGGCAAGGCGCTTCCCTTTCAGCGGCGCCCGCAGCTCGGGCTCGGCGAGCAGTCGATCGATGCCGAATTCCATGTCCGCTACGCTGCGGGAAGTTCCAGGGCAAAGCAATCGGAATGATGAAAATCCGCCTTGCCCGGCGGATGCGCGAGCGCCCAGTAAGACAAAGCGCCGCCGGTGTCCTCGATCACCGCCGACAGGCCGATGCGCCAGGCGGTATCGTCGGCCAGGTCCGGCACCCGGTCGAGACTCAGCGATGCCTGCAAAGTGTAGGAGCCGCCGTCCGATCGGGTCTCGATGCGCGGCGCGCCGATTTCGCGCACAATGCTCGTGCCGGCACGGTAGTCGTCGAACCGGTATGCCGCCCACTGCGTCGACGGCGCGAGGTTGAACTCGTAATAGACGGGGCCCGACGCGGGCCGGACGAACGCCTCGAAGCAGGTGTGGCGCCAAAGCCCGTCGGCGCGCTTGGCCGCAACGGCGGGCGCCAGGTGCAGATCGGCGATCTTGCCACTCACGACATAGCGGAGCAGTAGTCTTCCGGCGCGCGGGCGCGCGATCTCCGCGCCGATGCGTATCACCGCCGTGCAGCGCGAATCTGGATGAAGGCGCAATGCCAGATGCATGCCTCATTGTAGCGTCAGCGCGACGAGATGGACGACATTTCCAGCGGCGAAAATACCACCGCGGACCTATCGCGCAGCCCCCGCCTCGCCTATTTCAGGTAACCGTAGACGATCGCCCGGCAGGCCTTGGCGAAGGTGCGTTTCGACATGGCGCCGGCAAACCCGTCGCCGCCGACGCGATCCATGACATTGGCGTGCAGGTCGGATGCCTGCTCGACGAGGTCCGGCAGGTGCCACGGGAATCGTTCGAACGCACCCCTGGCGGTCGCAAGCGTATCCTCGATCACCACTGGCCAGTCGCCGCGGCCGGCCGCGTCCCGCTCGTGCCGGACCAGGACCTCGGCGATGGCGCTCAGCGCCGCCTTGGTCCAGCACGCGCGCTGGACGTCCGCGGTATAGGTCTCCAGCAGAGTCTCCTCGTCCTCGTTCAGGGCGAAGAGAATCTCGAACTTGTCGGTCGTGCCGCCGGCATAGAGATCGAAGACCCGCACGAGAACCGGCGTCAGGCAATTGCCGGCACACGCATCGCCGCCGGGGCAATGGTCGCAACACCGCATAACCCTCTCCTCATCATGCAATATTCGGCCGTTGCTTGGTCCTGTCAACGGCTGGCCACAGATGGGAAAGGCCGGAGCAGCCGGAGACGCACGACGGGTCGGGCGTTGGTCCGCAGGATAAGGTTAGGGAGGCCGGCGTGGTCAGGCCGCCGCGTCGGCGTGGCGGCGGGCGGAGACGAGGAACGCCTCGACATCGGCTTCGGCGGTATCGAACGCGCAGATCAGCCGCACGCCGTCCGGCCCGGCATCGGGCCAGTCGTAGAATTCGAAGCCGTCGGCGCGAAGCCCGTCGCGGACCGGGGCCGGCAGCACCGGGAAGATCTCGTTCGCCTCCACCGGATGGGCCAGCGTGACGCCCGGAATCGCCGCCAGCCCTTCGGCCAGGCGCGCCGCCATTGCGTTGGCGTGGCGGGCGTTGCGCAGCCACAAATCGTCGGCGAGATAGGCCTCGAGCTGGGCCGACAGGAACCGCATCTTCGAGAACAGATGCGCCGCCCGCTTGCGCCGGAAGCCCATCTCGGCGGCCCGGGCGCGGAATCGGTCGGCGAAGATCACCACCGCCTCGGCGGCCAGCGCGCCGTTCTTGGTGGCGCCGAAGGAAAGGATGTCGACGCCGGCCCGCCAGGTCGCCGCGGCCGGGCTGCAGTCCTGGGTGACCAGCGCATTGGCGAAGCGCGCGCCGTCCATGTGCAGGCCGAGGTCGCGGCCGCGGCAGACCGCGGACAGGGCGGCGATCTCGTCCACGGAATAGACGGTTCCGGATTCGCTCGCCTGGCTGATCGACACCGCCGAGGGCTGCGCCTCGTGCACGCCGCGGTAGCCGGCGTATTCCAGCGCGCCCGCCAGCGCCCCGGCGGTGAACTTGCCGTGCCCGCCGGGCACCGGGATCAGCTTCGCGCCGCCGGTATAGAACTCCGGCGCCGCGCATTCGTCGGTGTTGACGTGGCTTTCCGGATGGCACCAGACGGCGCCCCAGGCCGGGCACATCAGCGCCAGCGACAGCGCGTTGGCGGCGGTGCCGGTGGCCACGGGGAATACCTCGACCTCGGTCTCGAACACCTCGGCAAGGCGCGCCTTGACGCGTCCGGTGACCGCGTCGGCCCCGTACGGCACCGCGCGGCCGCCGTTGACGCGGGCCAGCGCGTCGAGCATCTCCGGCGAGGCGCCGGCCATGTTGTCGCTGCCGAAATTCATTGCCCCTCCCCCTCCGGTACGAGGTCGACCGTGCCGATCTGCTGGCCGACGTCCAGGTCGAACACGAGGTAGCGCTGGCTGCCGTCGGGCAGTTCCAGCCGGACGACCATGCGGCCCTCGGCGACGACGGTCTCCGCCACGCGTGCGCCGCCGGGCACGCCGATCCGAACCGTCTCCCACGGCTCGGCCATGACCGGCGCGCCGATCGGCGCGCCGGGCCCTTCCGCGTCCCCGCCGTTGACGACGTCGCCGAACTTGGTTGCGATGCCGTAGGCGAGGATGCCCATCATGATGACGATGAGCGCACCCAGGAAGATGACGAGGGCCTTGAGCGCCTGCATGGATTCGTCCAGTGTCTGCCCGTCATGACGGGCCGCGAAGATATCCTGATCCACAACGTGGAGGATGGCGAGGCCGGGCAGCGCCTCGACCGCGTCCTTGCCGCGCGCCACACCGACCTCTCGCGCAGCCGCCTGAAAGCGCTGATCGAGGAAGGCCGGGTGAGCGCCGACGGCGTGACCATAACGGAGCCGTCATACCGGGTCAAACCCGGCCAGGCGCTGGCGACCGCGGTTCCCGAACCTGCGCCCTACGCCCCCCGGGGCCAGGCGATTCCGCTCGACATCCTGTACGAGGATTCCGAGATCATCGTCATCGACAAACCGCCGGGCCTCGTTGTCCATCCGGCGCCGGGAAACCCGGATTTGACCCTGGTCAATGCGCTGATCGCCCACTGCGGCTATAGCCTGTCGGGAATCGGAGGGGTGCGCCGCCCGGGCATCGTGCACCGGCTCGACAAGGACACCAGCGGCATTCTGGTTGCGGCCAAGACGGACCGGGCGCACCATGCGCTCTCGCGGCAATTCGCGGAACGCACGGCGGAACGGGCGTATCTCGCCGTGGTCTGGGGTGTACCGACGCCGGCATCGGGCCGGATCGAGGGCAATATCGGGCGCGACTCGCGCAACCGGAAGAAAATGACGGTGGTCCGCCAGGACAAGGGCAAGCCGGCGGCGACGCGGTACCGGCGCCTCAGGCGGTTCGGGACGGTCGCGAGCCTCGTCGAGTGCCGGTTGGAAACGGGCCGGACGCACCAGGTCCGGGTGCACATGACCCATGCCGGCCACCCGCTGGTCGGCGACCCGCTCTACGGCCGGACGACGCGGGCACGGATTAAAGGCCTGCCGGAAACCGTTGTCGAGGCGTTGCGGTCGTTCCCGCGCCAGGCCCTGCACGCGCGCCTGCTCGCCTTCGACCACCCTCAAAGCGGCGAGCGGATGCGCTTCCAATCGGAAATGCCAAGTGATATGAAAGAGTTATGCGACATCTTGGAAAGCAATTCGTAAGAGCATATATATTTCCCATACGGTTTGCCGCCGGACGGGGAAAGAGGGGGCCTGCGCGGCTTCCCATAAATTAGAATTTGGTTATATAATAATCTCTGCAGTGCCTTGAACGCACAGCGCAGAGGAATTTGTACGGCTCACAGCAAGGAGACGCCACGTCATGGCCCAGGTGCCGAGCCTCGTCATAAGCCCGGAGGGCAACCTTCAGCGGTATCTGCAGGAAATCCGGAAGTTTCCGATGCTGCAGCCCGAGGAGGAGTACATGCTCGCCAAGGCTTGGCGCGAGCACGGCGACGCCGACGCCGCGCAGCGCCTGGTGACCAGCCATCTGCGGCTGGTGGCCAAGATCGCCATGGGCTACCGCGGCTACGGCTTGCCCCTGGCCGAGCTGATCTCCGAGGGCAATGTCGGCATGATGCAAGCGGTCAAGCGGTTCGATCCCGAGCGCGGCTTCCGGCTGGCGACCTATGCGATGTGGTGGATCCGCGCCTCGATCCAGGAATACATCCTGCACAGCTGGTCGCTGGTCAAGATGGGCACCACGGCGGCGCAGAAGAAGCTGTTCTTCAACCTGCGGCGGCTGAAGGGCCAGCTGCAGGAGATCGACGAGGGCGACATGTCGCCCGAGAGCGTCAAGCAGATCGCGACCACGCTGGACGTCAGCGAGGACGACGTGGTCAGCATGAACCGCCGGCTGTCGGGCGGCGACCACTCGCTGAACGCCCCGCTGCGCCAGGACAATGACGGCGAATGGCAGGACTGGCTGATGGACGAGTCCGAGACCCAGGAAACGCTTGTCGCCGAGGCGCAGGAGCTGGACAAGCGCCGCGAGCTGCTGGGCGAGGCGATGCAGACGCTGAACGAGCGTGAGCGCCATATCCTGACCGAACGCCGCCTGCAGGACGAGCCGATGACCCTGGAGGACCTCAGCAAGGTCTACGGCATCAGTCGCGAGCGGGTGCGCCAGATCGAGGTGCGCGCCTTCGAGAAGCTGCAGAAGGCCATGCGCAACGCGGCCAAGGAACAGCGCCTGCCGGTCGGCGAATTTTCGTAATCCGGGAAGCGGGCCATGCCCCTCCCCATTCTCTTTCTTGCCCGAAATGATTCTTTACCGCCCAACAGGCCCGAAAGAGCTGGCGCTGGTCGCAGCGTACAGCCGGGGAGCGCGGACAGAGGACGGCGCTCAATCGGCACCGGGGTCGAAGAAATAATCCCAGGCGTTACCGCCGATCATTTTTGAGATTCCCGAGTAATCGGTCTGGCTGTCACCGGCCGCACAGAATATCGAAAAAATTGACAGGGCTTGCGCGCCGAGCGGCGTACAGGCGTCGACCGATTCCGCCGCGTTAAGCGCGAGGCGCAGATCCTTGCGCATCATTGCCGCCGTGAAACCGGGTTTGTAGCCGTTGTTGGCCGGCACGCCTTCAACCAGCCCGGGCAGGGGGCAATAATTGTTCAAGGCCCAGTTCTGTCCGGACGCCTTGGAGATGATTTCGAAGGTCCTCTCCAGGTCGAGGTCCAGCCGCTTGGCCAGCATAAGGGCTTCCGCCGCGGCGATCATCGAGATGCCAAGCGCCATGTTATTGCAAATCTTGACGCCGATCCCGCTGCCCTGTGCACCCGCGTAGAGAATGTTTTGCCCCATGACGTCGAGCACCGGCCTCGCGCGTTCGACCGCCGACTCGTCGCCACCGACAATAAAGTTCAACTTGCCCACGCGCGCCGCCATGACACCGCCTGTAACCGGCGCGTCTATCATTTCCAGGCCAGCCGCCACCGCCGCGCTGCCCACGGTACGTGACGTATCGATATCGATGGTCGAAGACTCGATCAGAAGCGTCCCGGGCGCCGCTGTCTCGATAAGTCCGCCCTCGCCCAGATAGACTGCGCGCACATGCGCGCCGGCCGGCAGCATGGTGATCACGACCGAAGCGCCGGCGGCTGCGTCCGCGATCGAGTCTGTGACCACTGCGCCCATTTGCCCGGCGCGCTCCAGCGCAGCTTCCGACATATCGTAGGCCCGAACCTTGCTGCCTGCTTTCAGAAGCTGCTCGGCCATTGGCGCACCCATGTTGCCCAGTCCGATAAAACCGATAACCTCTTCCATATTTGCCACTCCGGCTACGTTCATGTCGTATCCCGTTTGGCGCAGTCAGGCCAGTGGACCCGGCGTGCCCCGGTTGATCAGCACAGTCTTGGAGCTGGTGAAGTGGGTGACCATGCTGTCGAGCGCGTATTCCTTTCCGAGCCCGCTCATCTTGAGGCCGCCATACGACACGTTCGACCGCGGCGCCACGCACTGATTGACCTGCACAAAACCCGCCTCGATGCGCTCTACATATTCCAGCGCCCGGGACAGGTCGCGCGTCCAGAGATTGGCGGCCAGGCCATAGGGTGTATCGTTTGCCATTGCAATCATGTCGTCGAAATCAGTGAACGGCAGCACCGTGGCAACCGGCCCGAAAATTTCGTCGCGGCAGACATCGGAATCGATAGGAAGCCCGTCGAGCAACGTCGGCGGATAGAAATAACCCTTGCTCAAATACGGGTCGGTCGGGCGTTCGCCGCCATACAGGATTCGCGCGCCGGCCGTGCTGCGCGCAATCTCCATATAATGCAGCGTCCGCTGGAATTGTTCTTCTGAAATAATAGCGCCCATGTCGGTCGCCTCGTCCAGCGGATCGCCGAGTTTGATTGTGGCCAGCCTTTCGACGACGCCATCGATGATGCGGTCGTAAATATCCTCATGCACGAAGACACGGGATCCGGCCGTGCAGGCCTGGCCCTGCCGCGTATAGCGCATACCGTCGATGACACCCGGGATGGCGAGGTCCAGATCGGCATCGGCCAGAATGATGCTCGGATTCTTGCCCCCCAGTTCCAGGGTCACGGGACACAATTTCGGCGCGGCATAACTCGCGATCGCCTGGCCGACCGGAAGCGA
>JBFIFO010000060.1:0-20955 GCA_041602815.1 Alphaproteobacteria bacterium
CGGTCTCCATGTCGACGACCGGCTGCAGCGGCTCGTAGGCGACCTCGATCAGCGCGACCGCATCCTCGGCCTGGGCCCGCGTCTGCGCCACGACAGCGACCACCGGCTCGCCCTGCCAGCGCACGCGCCCCACTGCCAGCGCGTATTGCGGCGCCGACTTCAGCCCCTTCAGGTGGGTCAGCACCCCGACCCACGGAGTGCAGTACCGGGCCATCTCCTCGCCGGCGACGATGCGGATGACGCCCGGCCTCCCCTCGGCGAGCGACGCGTCGATCGATTTGATCTCGGCATGGGCGTATGGGCTGCGCAGAAACGCGACATGCGCCATACGGGTCAACACAAGGTCGTCTGTGAAGCTCCCGCGCCCCTCGGCCAGGCGGCGCGTGTTGGGCCGCGGCACGCTGCGGCCGATATAGGAATTCGGCAGGTCCTGCAGGGTCAGCGGGCTCTCATCGGTCATGCCTTCGCCCCCTTGCCCGCCGCCGCGGCGACCGCATCGACGATCGCCTGATAACCGGTACAGCGGCAGTAATTGCCGGACAGGTATTCGCGGATTTCCGCGCGGGTCGGCTGCGGCTTCTCCTTCAGCAGTGCGGCCGCCGTCAGCAACATGCCCGGCGTGCAGTAGCCGCACTGCAGCGCGTTGCGCTCGAGGAACGCTTCCTGCAGCGCCGCGATCTCGCCGCTGTCGGAGACGCCCTCGATGGTCCACACCTCGGCACCGTTCGCCTGCACCGCAAGGGTCAGGCAGCCGCGCACGATCATGCCGTCGAGCCGCACCGTGCAGGCGCCGCACACGCCGTGCTCGCAGCCGACATGGGAGCCGGTCAGGCCGACATCCTCGCGCAGGAAATCGACCAGGCTTTTGCGCGGCTCGACTCGGGCGGTGACGCGTTCGCCATTGACGGTCAGCAAGATGTCGTGCACCGGATCCATCATTCCGCTCCCGCCATTTCGGACAGCACGCGCTCCAGCAGCACGCCCGACAGATACAGCTTGGTTTCAGGGCTCGCCTGGAGGTCGCCGGTCGGCTTCAGGTCCTCGCCGAGCCGGGCCCGCGCCGCGGCGAGCCGGTCAGGGATGACCCCGTCGCCCACGAGGGCATGCTCGGCGGCCACCGCGCGCAACGGCCGGTCCGCGACGCCGGCATAGACGAGGCGCAAGTCGCGTACGGTATCGCCATCGAACTGCCCGTGCGCGGCCAGCGCCACCATGGCGAAATCGCCGCTACGCCGCGCGAATTCGGCAAAGCCGGAGCGCCAGCCGCTCTGCAACACGGGAATCTCCGCGGCCATGAGGATCTCACTCGGGGCCAGCGCGGTTTCGTACAGGCCGCGGAAGAAATCGGCGGCCGCAACCGCCCGCGTCCCGTGCCGGCTGACGAGTTCGAAGGTCGCATCGAGCGCCACCATGCAGGCCGGTAGCTCCGCTGCCGGATCGGCATTTGCCAGGCTGCCGCCCAAGGTGCCCCGGTTGCGTATCGCGGGGTGCGCGATCTGCGCTACCGCCTGCGCCAAAAGCGGTGCAGCCTCGGCGACGATCTGCGAATTTTCCAGCTCGGCGTGGCTGGTCAGTGCGCCGATACGGAGCGTCCCGCGATCGACGGAGATTCCGCGCAGCGCATCGAGCGCCGCTATGTCGACAAGGACCGCAGGCGCTGACAGCCGCATGTTCAGGGTGGCAAGAAGACTCTGACCACCGGCCAGGAGCCGGGCGTCGTCGCCGTGCACGTCAAGCAGGCCGAAGGCCTCGTCCAGCGTTGCCGGTTTCGCGTAATCGAATGGCGCCGGTTTCACGTCTCCCTCCACCGCGGCGCCCGGGCCATTTTCGGCCTTCGTTTGCGGCATGGCGCCGCCGCGTATTCATCCGTTCATTTGGATGTTTAATTAGCGCTCGATCAGAAATTGGCACATTACAATGATGGCTGTCAATGCTATGCTCGGCGCGTTTGCGGCTCGTATATCAGCACGGGAAGGAACCGGAATGGCGCCGGATACGGGCAACCGTGGTGTTGAAGGAACCGAGGAAGGCGGTGCCGGTTCGCCGCGGGTTCCCGAGTCCCGCAGGCGCAAACGGCTGCCGCGGAGCGAACGCGAACAGATGATCGTCGAGGAGGCGATCCGTTTCTTCGCGGAAGTCGGTTTCGAGGGCCAGACGCGGGAGCTGGCGCGGCGGCTCGGCATCACCCAGCCCCTCATTTTCAGATATTTTCCGACCAAGGAAGACCTGATCGAACGGGTCTATCAGGAGGTCTATCTGAGCCGCTGGAATCCGTGGTGGGAGGAGTTGCTCGAAGACCGGTCGCTGACCCTCGAAGAACGGCTGACCGACTTTTACCGGGCCTACACCAAGGCCATCTTCACCTACGAGTGGGTGCGCATCTTCGTGTATTCCGGCCTCAAGGGCGTCAACATCAACAAGCGCTATCTCGCCCTGATCCGCGACCGCGTCCTGAAACGGATCATGCGCGAACTGCGGGCCGCCAACGGTCTCCCGGAGCCAGAGAAGGTCGCGTTCTCCGAGCCCGAGCTGGAACTGGCCTGGGGCCTGCACGGCAGCATCTTCTATATCGCCATCCGTAAATGGATATACGAAGTCGCCATTCCGTCCGACATCGAGGGTGTCATCGCGGCCGAGGTCGAGAGCTTCATGAACGGCGCCCCGAAAGTGGTCGCCAGGCTGATCGACGAGCACCGGCGTCCGGCTTCGGCGGCGCGCAAAGCAACCGGACGTTGAGGTGAAGGGATCAACGGCTGAATTGCCGGTGTCACAGGATTGAGGGAGGCGACGTTTTCATGGGGATCACCCGGCTCGATCACTACTCGATACGCACCGACGACCTCGAGACCACGCGGGATTTCTACGTTGAGGCATTGGGCCTCGTCGACGGCCCCCGGCCTCCGTTTCCGTTTCCCGGCTACTGGCTGTACTGCGGCGACCGGCCGGTCGTCCACCTGATCGGTCTGGACCGTGGAGGCGCCCAGGGGCTGACCGATTACATGGGCGCAGACCGTAAGCAGGTGCTAAAGGGCGGCGGCGCCGTCGACCATGTGGCGTTTAATGCCGACGACCTCGGCGTGATGCGAACGCGGCTCGAGTCACTGGGGATCGACTATCGCGAGCGCGATGTGCCGGACATGGACCTGCACCAGGTGTTCGTCCAGGATCCCAACGGGTTCACCATCGAAATCAATTTCTGGGCGGACTGACCGGGCAGCGGGGACGACGAGATGACCACCGCGACACGGGTGGCCGCACCGGGACGCATCACGCGCGAGGAACTGCTGCAGCGGGCACGGGACATGCTGCCGGTGCTGCGCGAGCGGGCGCCGCAGGCTGAGGCGCTGCGTCGACTGCCCGACGAGACGGAACGCGACTTCCACGATGCCGGCCTGTTCCGCATGGTCCAGCCGGCCCGCGTCGGCGGCGCCGAGCTCGACTACGGGATATTGGTCGACGTGGGCGCGATGGTCGGCCGCGCCTGCGGCTCGAGCGCCTGGAACCTGATCAACCTGGGCTGTCACCACTGGATGCTGGGTATGTTCCCCCCGCAGGCACAGGATGAGATCTGGAACGAGAATCCCGACGCCCTCATTGCATCCTCGTTCATCTTCCCGGCCGGCCGGGCGAAGCGCGCCAACGGCGGCTACGTGCTCAGCGGCCGCTGGCCGTTTTCCAGCGGCGTGGACAATGCCGGCTGGAACATGCTGGCCGGCATGGTACGCGACGAAGACAGCGACGCGCCGCCGGAACACCGCCTGTTCCTGTTGCCGCGCGTGGAGTACAAGATCATCGATACCTGGCATGCCGCGGGCCTGCGCGGCACCGGCAGCAAGGACGTCGCCGCCGAGGCGGTGTACGTGCCGGAACACCGCACGCTAGCAGCCCGGGACATGCGCGGCGGGCCGAGCCCGGGTAGTGCGGTCAACCCCGGCCCGCTGTACCGCCTGCCGCTGTTTGCCGTGTTCCCCTATGTGCTCAGCGGTGCAGCGCTGGGCGTCGCACAGGGAGCATGGGATTGTCATGTGGAGGTGCTGCGCGATCGCGTTTCGCACTACACCGGCGCCAGGGTTTCCGACTTCCAGGCGGTCCAGGTCAAGCTGGCGGATGCGAGAAGCAGAATCGACGCGGCGGAGTTGATCATGCAGCGCGACTGCCAAGACGCGATGCGGATCGCCGAAGCGGGAACTGCGCCGGACATCGAAACCAAAGCACGGTTCCGCCGCAACGGCGCCTTTTCGGTCAGCCTGTGCACGCAAGCGGTGGATATCGTCTTCGGGCTCGCCGGCGGAAGCGGCCTGTACGACACGAGCCCGATCCAGCGCGCCTTCCGCGATGCGCACGCGATCAATGCCCACATCGCTTTCAACATGGACGCGGCGGGCACGACGTATGGTCGGGTGGCACTGGGATTGCCGCCGGACAGCCCGTTGCTGTAAGCGTACTCGCCTGGCAGGGCAGACGCCAGGCCCAGGACAGGGAGGAAAACCAACGATGCCGCGACGTTATGATGAAAAGATGTTCGACATCGCGCACCTTCGCGCCACCGCAGAGAAATGCAAGAACTGGGGCAAATGGGGGCCGGATGACGAGGCCGGGACCCTGAATTACGTCACGGCGCAGGATATCATCGCCGCGGCCGGGCTGATCCGCAAGGGCAAGTCCTTCGCACTCGGCCTTAATTTCGACCGCAACGGGCCGCAGAAAGGCCTCTGGGGCAACCGGTTCAACCCGATCCACACCATGCTGGCAACCGGTACCGACGCCGTGGCCGGCAACCAGGACGAGGGCAAGATCCGGTACGCCGACGATATGGTTTCCTTGCCCCTGCAGTGCGGCACCCAGTGGGACGCGCTCGGCCATATCTTCTATGACGACAAGATGTGGAACGGATACGATGCGCGGCTCGTGGACGCCGACGGCGCAAAGAAGAACGCGATTCACAAGGTGCGCGACCGCATGGTCGGCCGCGGCGTGCTTCTGGACGTCGCGCGCCATCACGGCGTCGACTGTTTCGAGGACGGCACCGCGATCACCAACGAGGACCTCGATACCTGCGCCGCGGCCCAGGGCGTCGAGATCCGGCGCGGCGACTTCGTGATCGTGCGCACCGGGCAAATGGAGGACCGCCTCGCCAAGGGCGAATGGGGCGGCTATGCCGGCGGCGATGCCCCGGGCCTCGCGTTCGAGACCGCCGAGTGGATCTTTGACAGGGAGATCGCGGCGATCTGCACCGATACCTGGGGCTGCGAGGTCCGCCCGAACGAGACCGAGGATGCGAGCCAGCCCTGGCACTGGGTCGTGATCCCGATGATCGGCATCACTATGGGCGAGATCTTCTATCTGAAGGACCTTGCCAACGACTGTGCCGAGGACAAGGTCTACGAATTCTTCTTTTGCGGCCCGCCGCTGCCGATCACCAAGGCGGTCGGCTCGCCGATCAACCCGATGGCGATCAAATAGCCTGTCGTACAGGGAGAGAGGATATGTCGGACACGCTCCCCACCTCACGGCTCGACGGCAAGGTTGCCCTGGTCACCGGTGCCGGCCGCGGAATCGGGCGCGGCACGGCGCTGGCCCTCGCGGAAGCGGGGGCCGAGGTCGTCGCCTGGAGCCGCACGGCACAAGAGATCGAGAGCCTCGTCGCCGAGATCGAATGTCGCGGAGGCAAGGCACTGGCCCAGGTCGTCGACGTCACCGCCGATGCGCGCGTCCGGGAGGCGGTCGGCGCCCTGCCGCGCATCGACATCCTGTTCAACAACGCCGGCACCAACAAGCCGCAGGATTTTCTGGACGTTGATGTGGAATCGCTGGACACCGTCCTCGATCTGAATATCCGCGCTGCGTTCATCGTTGCCCAGGCGGTCGCGGCGCGGATGGTCGATCAGGGCGAGGGTGCAATCGTCAACATGTCGTCGACCATGGGTCATATCGGGGGACCCAAGCGCAGCGTATACTGCACGACGAAACACGCCATCGAGGGTCTGACGAAGGCCCTGGCATGTGAACTCGGCCCAAAGGGCGTGCGCGTGAACGCGGTTGCGCCGACCTTCATCGAAACGCCCATGACGGCGCCGATGCTGGCCAACGAGGCGTTCCGCGAGTTCGTGGTCGGCATGATCCCGCTCGGCAAGGTCGGCCTGCCCGCCGACGTGGCCAGCGCCGTCGTCTTCCTCGCCTCACCGGCAGCGGCCATGATCAATGGCGCCAGCCTCCTGATCGACGGTGGCTGGACCGCGCATTGACGGGTCAACCTTATGTGGTACAGCCGCAGGTCGTAATACCAGAGGCGTACTTGTCGCGGATCCGGCGGAACGCCGACGAACCGTGGTAGTGTCATTCAACATTTGTTAATGATACCAATGTATAGGATTTGTTGGTATCGGCACACGGGCTGCGGTCACACCAGATAGTTGAAGTGCGTTATTCCGTCGTAGGTCGTCGTTCCCGTACGGCGGATATATCTCACACGTTGCGTGTTGTCACCAATGTGGCGTATTCATTGTTACTGGGTCTGACTTTTCGCGCCTGGGGCGTCCGAGGAAGTGGACAGGAGGCACAACCAGTCAGAGTAATGCTGCAGGATCCGGAGGCGACAGGAGGCGATCGAGCTGTGAACGGCACATTGAAGTCCGGCCGGATTCGCAGGCTGGCGCGACGCGCGCTGATGTTGTTACCTGCCGTAGGCGGCTTGATTTTCGTTGCGGTCCTGCTGTGGCCCGCGCCAAGTGAATCGCCCGCCGTGATACGCGTCGGCGTACTACCGGACCAGTCGCCCGAAATACTGCAACAGCGCTATGCAGCCCTGCTGGACTATCTCGAGAAGGAGGTCGGGGTCCCGTTCCAGCTTGTCATGCCCGGCGACTATGCGGAGCTGCTGGACATGTTCGGCGGGCGAGAGGTCGACATCGCCTATTTCGGCGGCCTGACCTACCTCATGGCGCGTGAGAGGAGCGGCGCCCGTGGCTTGGTCATGCGCGATGTCGACACCCGGTTCCGGAGCGTGTTTCTCGCGACAACCGGCCGTCCGGAATCGACGATCGCCGACTTCCTCGGCAAGCGCCTGGCGTTCGGGGCGCGACTCTCGACATCCGGACACCTCATGCCGCGGCATTTCATGACCCAGTCGAACATCGATCCGGAGTCCTGGTTTTCAGACATCGTCTATACCGGGGCACACGACGCAACCGCCCGCCTTGTTCGCGACGGGGAAGTCGACCTTGGTGTGGCCAACGCGGAAATCGTCGAGGCGATGTACCGAGACGGTCGGCTGCGGCGCGACGACGTGCGCATCGTGGACCAGACCCCGCCTTACGTCGACTATGTCTGGGCCATGCGTCCCCAGATCGATCCCGATCTTTACGACAAGGTGGTTTTCGCGTTTCTGAAACTCTCGCCGTCGGATGCCCCCGGGCCTGTAGTTCTCGGAAATATGGGCGCCGGCGGTTTCCTGCCTTTTCGCGACAGCGAGTTCGGGTCGCTGCGAGAGATCGCCGTGTCCCTGGGGCTGCTCCGATAGGACATGTCAGAGACTGCGGACATGGCGGCCTACGAGGAACCGCGGGGTATCCGGGTCCGCCGATATGCCGTCATTGCGCTGAACCTGGCCATCACTGTCGTCGTATCGGCCGTCGTCCTCCTTTACGAATACCAGGACTTCGAACGGTCGCGATTGATCGCGGAGTATCATCTGCCGGCCGCCCATCTGGCGGAATCGGCAACGCACGAGCTGGCTCATCTTGAGGTTGCCATCCGCCATGGCGAGGCGCCACGGCAGGGTTCCGAAGCGGATCACGTCGATCTCGGCGACCCGGCCTCCCTCGGTCGCACGGTCCAAGACCGGGTGTACCAGCTGCAGGAACTCCAAAGCGCCCTGGCCGGGCTCCAGGGAAAATTCCGAGTACCGCGGTTCGACGGTCTCAACGAACTGGTCGACCAGGCCTTTTCGACGCTTTTCACTCTTGCGCGCGGACCGGCGGTGGGATCGCCGGACCGGGACATTCTGGCGGCCATCGCGCTGCTGGAACTGCGTCTCGATCAGCTCAAGCGCCTGAACCTCGCCACGGCGGAGCGGTTGCTCGACGAGGACGGCGCGATCTATGACATCAGTGAACGAACGCTGTTGTTCCTGTTCGCCCTGCTGATCGTCTCCGTAACTCTCGTGACCGCAGGAATCGTGCGGCGCCTGGAAGCCGCCTCGTCGGAGCGGAACAAGGCCGTTGCACGGATGGCGCAAACGACCGACAGGCTTTCTCAGACCGCGGACCGGCTTGCCCGGGCCCAGAGAATCGCAAGGATCGGCAATTGGGAATGGGACGCCAGGACGCGTGAACAATGGTGGTCCGACGAGACGTATCGCCTGCTCGGCAGGTCGCCGCATTCTGCGCCGGCGGTAAACCGTGTTCTGCTCGAGTCCGTACATGAAGCCGATCGCGCGCGCGTGTGGCGCGCGTTGAAGGATTCCGAGCGGAATAGAACCGGGTACGATATCACCTACCGCATTGTTCTGGCCGACGGTGGCGAACGGGTTCTCCGCGAACTCGCGGAGCCGGTATTTGACGATCTCGGCGAGTTCAAGGGCCAGAACGGCACCTTACAGGACGTTACGGAACGCGTGCAGGTGGGGTCCGAACTGGCCAGGACCTTGCGAGGACTCGAGAAGGCGCAGCAGATCGCGCGTGTCGGCAGCTGGGAATGGGACGCGGGGACAGGCACGCACAGCTGGTCGGACGAGGCGTTTCGTATTCTCGGACTCGAGCCCGGGTCGATTGTGCCCGACGGAAGCACCTTCCTGCGATTTGTTCATCCGGACGATATCGGACGCGTCAAGCGGACGAGCGCCCAGCTGTTCGGTGCCGGAACGCCGCTGAACATCGAATACCGGATCATTCGTGCCGACGGCGTCGAGCGCCTCGTGAAGGTGCAGGCCGAAATGGAAAAGGACGATGCCGGCCAACCCGTCCGCATCGTCGGCATTGCGCAGGACATTACCGATCAGAGGACGGCCGAAACGGCGCTGGCCGATAGCCTGCATTTTCTGAAGGAAACGCAGCGTATCGGGCAGATGGGCAGCTGGGAGCTGGATCTGGGCAGCGGAAAGATCGTCTGGTCCGACCAAAATTACCGACTGCTCGGATTGGATCCCGAATCGGTCGAGGCCAGCATCGAGCTGCTCTTGGACATGATCCACCCCGACGACCGCGAGGCGATGAGGGCGCGCAACGAGCGGGCGGTGGCCGAGGGTGTGGTAGAGCCCATCGAGTACCGTCTCTGTCGTGCGGACGGTGCCACGCGCGTGCTGCTGTCTGTTGGCGAAGTCGTGTACGGGACGGACGGAACTGCAGTGCGTCTGCGCGGCACGGTCCAGGACATCACCGACCGCAAGAATGCGGAAGAGGCCCTGCGCAAGAGCGAAGCAAGGCTCAGCGCGTTCTTCACAGAGGCACCGGCCGGCCTTGCCATCCTGGCACGCGACCACAGCTACCTCATGCTCAACGAGACGCTGGCGCGAATCAATCAACGGCCACTCGAGGATCATATCGGACGCCGTCCGTCGGAAATCCTTCCCAATGAGATTGGCCGCCGTTTCGAGATGCTGACGGAGCGCTCTTTCGAAGGTGGCGAGACCCTGACCAATGAGCAGTTAACGGCGGAAACGCCGGAAGGCCTGCGCCATTGGGTGCTCTCGCAGTTCCCGGTCTCCGGCGACCCGAAGCGTCCGGACGCGGTCGGCCTTGTCGTGGTTGAGATTACCCGGCAGAAACGAGCCGAGGAGGAGTTGGCGCGCCTCAACGTGGAACTGGAGAAACGGGTGGAAGAACGAACGGCAGAACTGCGGGACGCCCAGGTGGAACTCGTCAAGCGCGAACGCCTCGCCACCCTCGGACAGCTGACGGCCACAGTCAGCCACGAATTGCGGAACCCGCTGGGTGCCATGCGCGCGTCGATGTACGTCCTCGAGAAGGCGATCGAGAGTCACAGCGATCGCGTGGCCCGGGCCATCGAGCGGGTCAACCGGAACATCACTCGTTGCGACCATATCATCGATGAGTTGCTGGACTTCACGCGCATCCGGGAGCTCGAATTGCAACCGATCTCGATCGACCGCTGGCTGGTCAAGGTTCTTGAAGAGCAGGACGTTCCCGACGATGTCGTGATCGAGCGGAACTTCTGCGCACCGGATGTAAAGATCCCCGCCGACGCCGACCGTTTGCGCCGCGCTGTCATCAATATCTACGAGAACGCCTGCCAAGCGTTGACGGCGCCGGTTTCGGACAACGGCACCGAGGCCGACAAACGGCTGAGCATAATGACCCGGGTCTGCGACGACCGGCTCGAAATCGTATTCAGCGACAATGGTCCGGGAATTCCCGAGGACCTGCTCGACAAAGTGTTCGAACCGCTTTTCAGCACGAAGAATTTCGGCGTTGGCCTCGGACTGCCCACTGTCGACCAGATCATGCAACAGCACGGCGGCGGCGTAACCGTGAGCGCCGGACGCGGCGGAGGCGCGACTTTCGCATTATGGCTGCCGCTCGCCGCGCAAACTGAAACGGCACAGCTATGAAGCACCTAGATGTTCTCGTCGTCGAGGATGACGCCGATCTCGCGGAAGCGATCTCTGAGGCACTCGAACTGGCTGGCCACCGGACTACCGTGGCGGGGACCGGGAGGGACGCCATCGAGATCTATGGCCGGCAGTCGTTCGATATGACCTTCATGGACATCAAGCTGCCCGATGTGAACGGTGTCGAAGTGTTTTTGAACATCCGAGAAGAGAACCCGACCGCACAAGTCGTCATGATGACAGGCCATCAGGTCGATGAGCTGGTTGCGCGCGCCATCGAACACGGTGCGCTCAAGGTCCTGCACAAACCGTTCGCGATGGAAGCCATACTCGATGTCCTGGCCGAAATCGGTTCGGCCGGGATCATCCTCGTCGCCGACGATGACCCCGAATTCGTCGAGAGTATTGGTAATCTGCTGGCCCTGCACGGTTACGACATCGTGGTCGCGCGCAATGGCCGGGAAGCAGTCGACCGCGTCCTCGACACGACACCCGATATTCTGTTGCTCGATCTGCGACTGCCGCTGCTGCACGGGCTCGACGTATATCTTGAACTCGAACGGCTCGGACGCAACCTGCCCACGATTATTGTCACCGGCTACAGGGACGACGAGGCCAAAGCCATTCGCAAATTGCGTTCGATGGCTGCGACCGACTGTCTCTCCAAACCCGTCGATCCAGGGGCGCTGACCCGGGCGATCCGGAATATCCAACGCAAGAAGGGCGGCGCGCAGTGATACCGGATCGCGCACGCTCGGGTGACGAATTATCCCCCTCTTCGTCGCGGCGGGTTCTGGTCGTTGATGACGATAGCGACTTCGCCGAAGGCCTGGGCGCTGTCCTCGAACTGCATGGCTACACCGTCGCACACGCCCATGACTCCAAGTCGGCGATGGCGGCGGCCGCGGAATTCCACCCGGACATGGCGATCCTCGATATCAGGCTGGGAGCTGAAAGCGGGCTCGATCTTCTCGACATGCTCAGAAAGGGATTTCCGGAACTCGTGTGTATCATGGCGACGGCTTTTGCCGAGACCGATACGGCGATCCAGGCGGTCAAAAGCGGCGCATACGACTATCTGCGCAAGCCGCTGTTTGCCGAAGAGGTGCTCGCGGTCCTCAAACGCTGCGACGAGGCACTGGACCTGCGCGAAAGCAAAGAGGCGGCCCAGGATGAGCTGCGGCGGGAACGCCGGCTGTTGTTCGATGCCATCGAAAGCGTGGCTGACGGGTTCGCGCTTTTCGATGCCGAAGACCGGTTGGTGCTCCGCAACAATCGCCTTCTCTCCATCCTCGAATGCATCAGCGACCAGCTGGCCCCGGGCGCGAATTTCGAGGATCTGGTGCGCAGCGCGGTGGTGCGTGGCGCGGTGCGCGCCGCGGAAGGACGGTTCGACGAATACGTGCGTGAGCGCATGGAACGCCATCGCCGGCCGCGCGGCCCGTTCGAGGTGGAATTCGGCGATGGACGCCTTCTCCTGGTGGAAGACCGGATCACCGGGGACGGCGGCCGCGTCGTCCTTTACTCCGACATCACGGCGCGACGCCACGTGGAAAAGGCATTGCGCGAGAGCGAACACCGCTTCCGCGATATGGTCGCCAACGTACCGGGCGTCGTTTTCCAGCTGGAGAAGAACAACGGCAGTCGCGCCGCGCTGCACTACGTCAGCCCGAGCGCAACAACCCTGCTCGGCCTCGACCCGGAGACTCTGCTTGCCAAGCCGTCATTGTGGTTCGACATGGTGCACCCGGACGACCGTCCCGGCTTCGATGCCTCCCTGGCTCGCGCCGCCGAAAACATGCAGCCCTGGTCATGGGAAGGCCGGATGGTGCCGAGCACGGGAGTCGCCTGGTGGTGCCAGGGCGCGGCCCGGCCGACGCGACTGAACGACGGCGGCATCTTGTGGAACGGCATCATCCTCGACGCGACCGAGCGCAAGGAACTCGAGGAACAGCTGCTGCAGTCGCAGCGGCTTAAGACGATCGGCCAGCTCTCCGGCGGCGTCGCCCACGACTTCAACAATCTCATGCTGTCGGCGATCCTCAACATCGAAGCGGCGATGGAGGCGCGCAACCTGTCGGACGAAACCCTCGATTCGCTGCAACGGTCGCTCAACAGCCTGGCCAACGCCAAGGAGCTCACACTCCGGCTCCTTGCCTTCTCGCGGCAGCAGGCCCTGAACCCATCCGCCACCGACGTCAATGCCCTCGTCGCCGAGGTCTGTACGCTGGCCGGACGCGCGATCGGCGAGAACATTCAGCTCGACACACAGTTGCAGGAGGATGTCGGCAACGCCATGGTCGACTCGCGGCAGATGGAGAACGCGCTGGTCAATCTCGTGCTCAATGCGCGCGATGCCATGCCGAATGGTGGTGAACTCAAGCTTACGACGCGAAAGGTCGAGTTCGAGGCCGCGGATGTGAGGGACCTCGACGACGTGCATCCGGGTTCGTACGTAATGATCGCGGTGAGCGACACCGGCACCGGCATGTCGCGGGAGGTGGCGGAGCGCGCGTTCGAGCCGTTCTTCACCACCAAGGAGGTCGGCGCGGGGAGCGGCCTCGGCCTGTCGATGGTGTACGGCTTCCTCAAGCAGTCGCGCGGCCACATCACGCTGGAGAGCGCGCCGGGCCGGGGCACCACCGTTGCCCTTTACGTGCCCGCCGCGGGCGCCGCGGACGCCCCCGCGGCCCGTCCCGAAACGCGCGATCGCGATCGCATGCCGCGGGGCAGCGAAACCGTCCTCGTCGTGGAGGACGAGCCTGGCGTCCGCGACGTGGTGGTCAGCCTCTTGCGCAAGCTCGGCTATCAGGTCGTTGCCGCCAGTGACGGCCAGGAAGCTCTGGAACGCCTCGACGAGGTCGGCGGTGTCGACCTGCTGTTCACCGATATCGTACTGCCTGGCGGCATGACCGGCCAGGACGTCGCGAATGAAGTCGCGAAACGCCGGCCGGGAGCGAAATTCCTGTTCACTTCGGGCTATGCTGCATCGGCGATCGGCGACAGCGGACAGGTCGCGCATGGCACGGAACTGCTCTCCAAACCCTATCCCATGAAGGCGCTCGCCAACCGCATCCGCGAGATTCTCGACCGCAAGGACGGGTGAGCTTCGCGCCAAGGGCAATGCAACGGCGGCGCCGGCTCACGCCTGTCGATCCTGGTAATCCACACACACGTCCCATTCGACGCGTCGGTATGAGTCGCGTACCCGGTTTGGAATCGATACAATGGGGCAAAATTGGGGCAAGCGATACGGTGGTGGCGCGTCGGGGTTCCGGGGTGCAATGGCGCCGAGGAAAGCAATTTCGTCGCCTTTTGGCTGGCGGAGCCGTGACAGTGCCGGTGGCCACGTGACGGCGCATATGTAGTTTATCTATTGATAAGTAAGTCGAACCGGGCAATCGTGCCCGCGTCAAATTCAACAGTGGTCGCCGGAGGAACCGTTGCCACAGCCAGCCGATATCGAATTCAAGAGTGTCACGAAGCGGTTCGGCGACGTTGTGGCGGTCGACGATGTGAGCCTCGCTGTGGCCAAGGGTGCGTTCTTCTCTTTCCTCGGCCCCTCGGGGTGCGGCAAGACGACCTCGCTGCGGCTGATTGCCGGCTTCGAGCAACCGTCGAGCGGCGACGTCTTGATCGGCGGCAGTTCGGTGGTCGGCGTGCCGCCATACAAGCGCCCGGTCAACATGGTCTTTCAGCATTACGCGCTGTTCCCGCATCTGACCGTCGGCGACAACATCGCCTATGGTCTGCGCCAGCGCGCGCCGCAACCGCCGAAGCCGGAGATCGCACGCCAGGTCGACGAGATGCTGGAACTGGTGCGCCTGTCGGGATTCCAGGGCCGCCGCATCTGGGAGCTGTCCGGCGGCCAGCAACAACGGGTCGCCCTGGCGCGTGCCCTGATCAACCATCCGACTGTGCTGCTGCTGGACGAGCCGCTGGCCGCGCTCGACCGCAAGCTGCGCCGCGAGATGCAGATCGAGCTGCAGACCCTGCAGCGGGAGGTTGGTATCACCTTCATCCTGGTCACGCACGACCAGGAAGAGGCGCTGTCGATGAGCGATACCATCTGCATCATGCACGAGGGCCGCATCGTGCAGACTGGCAGCCCCGCGCAGCTTTACGACGAGCCGATCAATCGCTACGTCGCCGATTTCGTCGGCAAGACGAATTTCTTCGACGGCCGCGTCGTCGAATGCGACGGTGCCGGTGCGCGCATCGAAACAACGGACGGCCGCGCCTTCGCGGGGCGCAACCCGAAGGGCGGCACGGCGCTGCGAAGCGGCGCGCCGGCCGCGCTGGCGGTGCGACCCGAACTGATCTTTATCGCGTCGCTGCAGGACGGCGCGCCCTATGAGGCCGACGTGCAGTCGCCGGCAATCATCAGGAACCGGATCTTTCTTGGCGAACAGACGGAATACCTTGTCGAGACCGAGGGTCTTGGCGAGGTTCTCGTGCGTGCTCCGAAGCATGCGGAAACCGTGACCGGCGGGTTCAATCCGGGAGACCGGGTGCTGATCGGATGGCAGAACGCCTCCGCTCTCGCCCTGGAGGATACGTAAATTAGCAAACCAGCCAACCGGCCGGATCAAAGAGCGGTCGGAGAAACTTAAGGGAGTGTCATATGTCGAAATCTCACAAGGACAATATGCCGATCAGCCGGCGCCGGTTCATCGAGGAACTGCGGCGCTACGAAAAAGGCTCCGTCAGCCGCCGCCATTTCCTTGGCGTGACCGGACTGGGGGTCGCCACGGCCGTCATGGCCGGCGCCATGCCGGGGCTGCGGCCGCGCAGGGCCTGGGCCGCCGGCGATATCGGCGACCGCGTCGTGCTGGCGACCTGGCCGAACTACCACGACCCGGAGAATTTCGCGAAATTCACCGAGGCGACCGGTGCCCATGTGCAGGTCAACGTGTTCGGCTCGAACGAGGAGATGCTGGCCAAGCTGCAGGCCGGCGGCAGTGGCTGGGACGTGTTCGTGCCGACCAACTACACCATCACCACCTATGTCGGCGAGCAGCTGATCGAGCCGCTGGATCTCTCGAAGATCCCCAACTACGCGGCGGATGCGTTCGACCCGCGCTTCTCCGACGCCGGCACCGTGAGCGGCACCGTCTACGCGGTGCCGAAGAACTGGGGCACCACCGGCTATGTGGTCAATACCAAGCACACCAAGGGCAAGACGCTGACCACCTGGAAGGAGTTCTGGGACATCACCAAGACCGACTTCTCGGGTCGCACCATGGTACATGACTACCAGTTGACTACCATTGGCAACGCCCTCAAGTATTTCGGCTACTCGTTCAATTCGGTGGACCCGAAGGAGCTGGCCGACGCCGAGCGGCTGCTGCTCGAGGTCAAGCCGCACCTGTTCGCGATCAGCAGCGACTACCAGCCGCCGCTGCGCAACGGCGACGCCTGGATGTCGATGTGCTGGACCGGCGACGGCAAGCAACTGAACACCGACATGCCCGAGATGCAGTATGTCCTGGGCCGGGAGGGCGGCGAGATCTGGAGCGACTATTACGCCGTGCCGAAGGGGGCACCGCGCCGCGCCGCCGGCTATGCGCTGATCGACTATATGCTCGACCCCGCGGTCAACGCGAAGGAAGTTCTGGCGCACGGCTATCCGGTGGCCGACAGCCGCACAAACAAGCTGCTACCCAAAGAGCTGCTCGAGGATCCGATCCTCTATCCGGCGAAGGACTTGCTGGATGCGCTCGAGTTCGGCGCGGCGGCCACGCTGACCGATCCGAACCGGGCCGAGCTGCTGGCGCGCTTCAAGTCGGCCTGACCGGAAAGGGGCGCCTGACGGCAACGACAGGGCGGGCAGCGCCGGGCCATCATGCAAGGCAACTGGGGCAACAGACTTCTGCTGATGCCGGCCTCGGCGTGGTTCCTGGTGATGCTCGCCCTGCCGCTGGTTGTCGTCATCGTCTTCAGCTTCGGTGAACGCGGGCCGGCCGGCGGCTACGTGCCCGCGTTCACGCTGGCGCAGTACGCCAACCTTCCGGCCCGCCTCACCGCGTTCAAGAACACGTTGCTGCTGGCGCCCACCGGCACGCTCGTCGCGCTGCTGTTCGCCTACCCGCTGGCCTACTACCTTGCAGTCAAGGCCAGTCCCAGGCTCAAGACCATGCTGCTGGTCATGGTCATCCTGCCGTTTTGGACCAGCATCCTGATCCGCACCTACGCCTGGATCTTCATCCTAGGCGGACGCGGCATCCCGGCGCTGTTGGCGCTCGTCGGCATCGAGGATGTGCGCCTGATCAACACCCCGTTCGCGGTCCTGGTGGGCATCGTGTACGGCTATCTGCCGCTGATGGTGTTCCCGATCTACGTCAGCCTGGAGAAGCTCGACAAGCGGTTCCTCGAGGCATCGAGCGATCTCGGCGCGCCGCCGCTGCGGACCTTCCGCCAGATCACCCTGCCGCTGTCCCTCCCGGGCGTCGCGACCGGCTGCATGCTGGTGTTCATCCTGCTGATGGGCGAGTTCCTGATCCCGGCCCTGTTGGGCGGCGGCAAGGTGTTCTTCATCGGCAACGCGCTGGTCGATCTGTTCCTGCAGTCGCGCAACTGGGCCTACGGCTCGGCGGTGGCGGCAACGCTGGTGATCATCATGCTGGTCACCGTCAGCCTCTACATGAAACTCATCGCGCGGGTGGGACAGCAGCGCGAAGACGTATCGCTGCTCTAGGGTCCAGGCCATGAGACTTTACGCCGCCGCCGTCTACCTGTTCCTGTACATCCCCATCGGGATCATCGTCCTGTTCAGCTTCAACGCCGGCCGCCACGCCAGCGACTTTCGCGGGTTCTCCACCAAATGGTACGGCACGGCGCTCGACAATCCGTTCGTGATGGACGCGCTGGCCACCAGCTTGACCGTGGCCCTGTCGACGGCGATCCTCGCCAGCCTGATGGGCACCATGGCGGCGCTGGCGCTGCAGCGCGTCACCGGCCGGCTGCGCGCCCTGTACGATGCGGTGATCTACGTCGCCATCATGATTCCCGGCATCGTCATCGGCATCGCGACGCTGATCGCACTGGTCACCGTGTTCGACGTCCTCAATCCCCTGCTCGCCGCGATGTGGCCGTGGGAGCGGGCGCCGCGGCTCGGCATGGGATACCTGTCGCTGATCGCCGCCCACACCCTGTTCACCATGGCCCTGGTCATCGTCATCGTGCGCGCGCGCATCGCCGGCATGGACCGCACCCTCGTGGAGGCGTCGGCCGATCTGTACGCCACGCCCTGGCGGACCTTCCGGCAGGTCACCCTGCCGCAGATCTTCCCGGCGGTGCTGGCCGGCTTCCTCTTGAGCTTCACCTTCAGCTTCGACGATTTCATCATCGCCTTCTTCGTCGCCGGCTCCGAGACGACGCTGCCGATCTACGTCTTCTCGTCGATCCGCCGCGGCGTCACCCCGGAAATCAACGCCATCGGCACAATGGTCCTGGCGGTCTCGCTCAGCCTGCTGCTCGTCGCCCAGTTCCTGCTCCGCATGAAGGCGCGCCAGGCGCGGGCGGGCAGCTGAGGCAACCGCATCCGCGCTGTCATACTTTCATCAGGGAGCACGACCATGATCCTCAACGACCGGGTTGCCATCGTCACCGGGGCCGGCTCCGGCATCGGCCGGGCCGGCGCGGAAATCATGGCGCGCGAGGGCGCCTTCGTCGTCGTCGCCGACAACAACACCGCCGGCGCGGCGGAGACCGTCGGGCGCATCGAGGCGGCGGGCGGCAGCGCCGAATCGCGCCCGACGGACGTCGCCGACGATGCCGCGCTGGCCGAGCTGATCGACGGCGTGCAGCGCGACCACGGCCGCATCGACATCCTGCACAACCACGTCGGCATTCAGGTCGCGGGCACGCTCGAGGAGGTCTCGGCAGAAGGGATGGACGCCTCCTGGCGGCTGAACGTGCGGGCGCATTTCATGGGCTGCAAGCTGGTCGTCCCGCACATGAAGGTGCAGGGCGGCGGCTCGATCATCAACACCGCATCCAATTCCGGGGTGTTCGTCGATGCCGGCATGCTGGCCTACATCACCACCAAGGCCGCCAACATCATGATGACGCGGCAGATCGCGCTGGATTACGCCAAGTTCAACATCCGCGTGAACGCACTGTGCCCCGGCTGGGTCGACACCCCGTTCAACGAGCCCTACATCCGCCAGATGGGCGGCCGCGCCGCGATCGAGACATACGTGAGCGAGACCATCCCGATGGGCCGCTGGGCGACAACCGACGAGATCGCCGAGGCGATCCTGTTCCTCGCCTCCGACCGCTCGTCCTTCATGACCGGTCACGAGCTGGTGGTCGACGGCGGCGAATGGTTCGGCTGAAACCGGGGCCCGCCGGCGGTTAACCTGCGACCTCCGGGTAATAGCACATGTATCCCTGGGCGCAGCGGTCTGGGCGGGAGCGCAGGCCGCGGGCGAATTCGGCGAGGGCGGCCGCGTCCGCCCCGTCCGCCATGCGTTCGATCGTCGCGCGGACCAGCTCCAGACTTTTCAGCTTGCGCTCGGTCGGCGTTTCGCGACCGGCGATCTTGACCGTGCCGACGCCGTGCGCGGCAAGAAACGGCACCGCGCAGAGGCCGCACGGGCCGAAGGGGTAGCCGTCGTCCGTCGTGGAAAATCCGCAGCTGAACTTGTACCAGGCCCAGCGCTTGTATTCGGCATCGTTGGCCGCCAGCGCGCGCCCTTCGCGTGCCGTGGGTGCGCGGCCGTCGTCGCGCCGGTAGTCCAGCTCATAGTCGTCCATGCAGATCGGCCCGCCGAACTGCATCGGCAGGTGGATCGTATGGCAGACGCCCTCGTCGAACAGGCAGCCGTCGTTCAGCGCGAAGGCCTCGAAGTCCAGCTCCGGCGCGGCGGCCGCGACATCCGCCATCTCGGCCAGCGTCATGTGGCGCGGAAAGATCACGCGCGCGGCGCCGAGATCACGGTAGAACAGCGCCGACTCACCATTGCGACAGGCGGCGACGGAGCTGATGTGCAGGCGCAGATCGAGGCCCATAGCGGCCAGTGACTGGAGCAGCATCAGGTCGCTGACGATGATGGCGCTGCCGCCGGCCGCGGCGAAGCGCAGCGCCAGTTCCTGCAGGAGCTCGAGCCGCTCTTCGCTATAGTGCTGGCCGTTGAGCGCCAGTGAGGCCGCGCCACCGCCGTCGCGGATCGTGCCGACGGCGCGACGCAGGGAATCGCCGTCGTCGAGATTGCCGAAGGTGCGGCGGTTGACCGTGGAGATGCCGAACCGCTCCGCCCAGCCGAGCGGCACGACACCGAAATACAGCTCGTCGGCGCCGGCCCGCAGCATCGGGCCGATTTCCTCGGCGCGGCTAATTGGCGCGGCAATCCGCATCGTCGTCCTCCTCTGCCATAATCCGGCCCCGATCGCACCAGTCCGCCGGCAATACGAGGCGATCGATCCATCCGCTCGCCACGGCCCGCCACATGGCGCGCTGCATGCCGGCATCATGGCGGTAGAAGATGCTGTTGCCGCGCTGGAAGCTCTGCAGGTCGCGGCCGGCCCGATCGGCGGGCCGCGACAACCGGCACACATAGCGCAGGCACTCCTTGCTGCACGCCTGATCCGGCCGGAACTTGTCGACATCGGCGAACCGCAGCGAGCCGATGCGGCAGACCCGCCCGCGCACCGCATAGCCGAAGGGCGCGTGCACGGAAAGCGCCAGCCCTTCGGCCCGCAGATCGGCCGGTTGCGCGAAGGGCGGCACGTCCACCTCGGCGCGATCGATGCCGAGACGCTGCAGCATGGCCCCGAACCCCGGCGCCCCGAGCCCAGGCGGGTTGAGCCGCGCCCACTGCGCCGAAGGCAGGCGCGGATCCTTGACCATCTTGCAGAGCTGCCGTCCGGCGACCCGCCGCAACGCCGGGAACTCGCGCGCGGCGAGGCGCAACACGCCGTAGTCGTTGACGACGATCTCGGCCCCGTCGGGCAACAGCCGGAACAGGCGGCGCAGCCGGACGAGCCCGGCATCGGGCACGGACGGCGTTACCAGGGTCAGCGCCAGTCCGCAATCCTCGGCCAGATCGAGAGCGCGCCGCAAACCGGTCGGTGCCGGCACCAGGCGCTCGCAGAATTCGTTGCCGAGATGCAGCCGCGCCACCCGACGCTCGGCCAGCCCGTTCATGAACGCCGGTGGCGCCAGCCGCAGCGCATCGAGCAGCGGCCGGGTTTGCGCAAGGTCGGCAAGACGCGCGAGCGTGCGACCGTCGGTCAACGCGACCGCGATTTCCGGATGGCCGGTTCCGCCGGCCGCCGCACTGTGCCCCGCCATGGCGGCCCCCGGGATGGTTTCACCACTCCCCCTCTCCTACCGCCGGACGTGCGATGCACGACGGCGCACAGGATAGCGGGGGTTGGCGCAC
>JBFIFO010000061.1:0-20779 GCA_041602815.1 Alphaproteobacteria bacterium
CGGCGGGGGCCTCGGGCGCCGTCGCGGCGGGCGGCGGCGCGAGCTTGGCCGGCGGCGGTGGCGGCGGGGCCACCAGCAAGGGCGGCGGCGGCGCGGCCACGAGGCCGGGCGGCGGCTCTTGCGGCTCGGCGGCGATGTCGGGCCGATCGGCGGCACCGGTGCGCCAGCGCTCGAATTCGGACGGCGTGATGGTCAGGCGCGAGACCGGTGCCGAAGCCGGCGGCGGCAGCGGTGTGTCGGCGCCGGTCTCCTGTGCCACGGCGGCCTGCGGGGCCAGCAACAGCGCGGCCAGGGCGACCGCACGAGCCGCGCGCCTGCGGGCGCGCGCCGTCCGCCGGGGACGCCGGCGACGCCGTATCTCGGTCATCCGGTGAGACGTTGCCACTGTCCAATCTGCCGTCTGTCATGTGCGGCCCGCGGGATGCCCGCGGAGCCGCCGGCACGCCGCGAAGATAGCCCACAGCCGGCACCGCGGACAACCGCCGTGCGCCGCCCGTCCCGTCAGATGCGTTTCGCCAGCAGCTTGACGAACTCGCCGTGCAGGCGGTCGTTGGCGGCCAGGATGGTCGGCGAGTCGAGCCGGTGCGCCCGGTTGTCGATCTGGCTGACATAGCCGCCGGCTTCGCGCACCAGGACGACGCCCGCGGCCACGTCCCAGGCGCTGAGGCCGGCCTCCCAGAACCCGTCGTAGCGGCCGGCGGCCACATAGGCGAGGTCGAGCGACGCCGCGCCCCAGCGCCGCACGCCGGAGGTCTTCTCCATAACGGTGGCGAGCTGCGCGAGGAACGTCTCATGCCCCGCGCCTTCCTGCCGGCCGAGGAAGGGAATGCCGGTGGCCAGCAGCGATTCGGCAAGCCGCGTACGGCCGGAGACCCGCATCCGGCGGTCGCCGAGGAACGCGCCGACGCCCTTCTCGGCCCAGAAGATCTCGTCCTTGACCGGATCGTAGACGACACCCGCGACGACCTCGCCGCGCTCCTCGAGGCCGATCGAGACCGCGAAATGCGGCAGCCCGTGCAGGAAATTGGTGGTCCCGTCCAGCGGGTCGACGATCCAGCGCCGGTCCCCGTCGCTGCCCGTGACGACGCCGCCTTCCTCCATCAGGAAGCCGAAACCGGGCCGCGCCTTCTCGAGCTCCCGCCGCACGATTCGTTCGGCCTTGGTGTCAGCGGTGGAAACGAAGTCCGCCGGCCCCTTTCGGCTCACCTGAAGCTGCTCGACCTCGCCGAAATCGCGGATCAGCGCCCGCCCGGCCTTTTCGGCGGCGCGCACCATGACGTTGATGTTGGCGGATCGGAAGGCCATCGGTGGCTCCGTTGCGAATTCGCGGACAGGGGAGGGCGCGCGGGATCAGTCGCGCGCCCGCTCCACATAGGTCGCATCGGCCGTATTGACGACGATGCGCGTGCCCGATTCGATGTGCGGCGGCACCATGACGCGCACGCCGTTCTCCAGCACCGCCGGCTTGTACGACGAGGCCGCGGTCTGGCCCTTGACCACCGGGTCGGCCTCGACGATCCGCATGGTCACGGTCTCCGGCAGCTCGACGCCGATCGGCGAGTCCTCGTAAGACTCGATCATCACGTTCATGCCCTCCTGCAGGAACTTCGCCGCATCCTCGCCGATGAAGTCGACGTTGAGCGTGATCTGCTCGAAGGTGTCGCTGTCCATGAAGGTGTAGTCGTCGCCGTCGGCAAAAAGGAACTGGTACTGCTTCTGGTCGAGGCGCACGCGCTCCACCGTCTCGGACGAACGGAAGCGCGCGTTCAGCTTGGTGCCGTCGCGGATGTCCTTCAGCTCGACCTGCAGATAGGCGCCGCCCTTGCCGGGCTGGGTGTGCTGGATCTTGACCGCGCGCCACAACCGGCCCTGATGCTCGATGATGTTGCCCGGGCGGATGGCGTTGCCGTTGATCTTCATGTTCGAATAACCGTTCGTCTGTCGGGGAAAGCGGCGCGGTTATAGCGGTTGCGCGGCCGCTACGCAATCTCGGCAAACACCTTGTTGAAGGCGCGGACCGCGGCGGCCGGCCCGTCCTCGTGCGCCCAGACGCCGGCGACCACGGCGAGGAAGTCGGCCCCGGCCCGGACCAGCACCGGGGCGTTGTCCACCGTGATCCCGCCGATGGCGACGCACGGCACCTCCATCAGCTCGCTCCACCAGGTCAGGATCTCCGGCTCGGCCCGGGTCTTCGGCTGCTTGGTGCCGGTCGCGAAGAATGCCCCGAAGGCGACGTAGTCGGCGCCCTGCTCGGCCGCCACCATGGCGAGGTGGCGCGAATTGTGGCAGGTCACGCCGACGATCGCCTGCTTGCCGACGATGCGGCGCGCCTCGGCATAGCTCACGTCCTCCTGTCCGACATGGACGCCGTCGCAGCCGGTCTCGGCGGCGAGGTCCGGCCGGTCGTTCATCAGGAAGGCGACGTCGCGCGCCTGCGCGACCGGACGCAGGACGTCGGCGGCGCGGCGGATCTCGTCGTCCGAGGCGTCCTTCAGCCGCAGCTGCAGGCAGGCGACGTCGCCGGCATCCAGCGCCGCGGCAAGGGTGTCGCGGAAGGCCGCCGGATCGAGCGCCAGCGGGGTGATGAGATAGAGCCGGCAGCGGTCGCCGTCAGCCATCGGCGCGCCGCTCCAGCCATTCGCGGCAGGCGCGTTCCGGATCGCGGCGCGCCCGCTCGATCGTCGCAAGGTCGAGCGCCTCGGGCCGCTCGGCGATCACGCGGGCGCTGCATTGCGCGGCGATATCGGCGATCCTTGCCGCCGTCTTGCCGGTGAAGCGGATCACGTCGACGCCGTCGCGCAGCGCCGCCAGCGCGTAGCCGGGCATGTCGCCGCAGTCGAGCACCGCGGTCACCTGTACGCCGGGATGCGCGGCCCGCGCCTCGTCGACGACGGCGCGGAACCAGGACGGCCCGGCATAGCCGGCCGCCCCCTTGGCGCTCATCAGCGTGACCGGAACGCCAAGCTCCGCCGCCGCCGCCAGCGCCGCCTTGGCATGGGCGAGGCCGTGGATGACGAACGCGGGGGGGAGGGAGGCGGCCGCCTTTTTGGTTGTATGGTCGGTTTTGCTTGCCATCGTCTGGTTCAACGCTTGTTAACCCGGTGCTGCGATGCTCATTCCGATCCGGCACCTTACGAGAAAGACGCTCCCGTGTCCGATACCCTTAGCTTCAAATACACGCTGACGGAAGACGATGTCGTTCGTTCGAACCGGGCACATGCGGCCGGCAGGCAGTTTTGGGTGCGGACCGCTTTAGCGGTTGCGGTGCCGGGCATGTTCGTAATCGGATTCGTCGCTGACGGCGATGCGAACCGGATTCTCATTGCCCTGGCAGTGGGGGCGGCACTGGGGTTTGTCACTTGGTTTGTCGTGTGGCCCATTTTCTGGACGCTCTTCTGGTTGATCTTTTCCAGGTTCCTGAAACTGCTGTTACCCAGATCGCCCCACATAGGCGTCGAATACGAACTGGCGGCGTCGCCTGCAGGCCTGGCCTGGAACAGTCCCGTTGGAACCGCGGAACAGAAGTGGTTGGCCTATACCGCGATCCGCGAAACGGCAGATTATTTTCTACTCTATAGCGGCGCGGCTCTCTGTTTCACGATACCAAAGCGCGTTTTTGCGGACGCGCAGGAGGCCGGTCGATTCCGCGACCTGCTTCGCGCGCATGTCCCGGATTTCCGTGGGCAGGCGAAGGAGTGAGGCGGTGACCGATATTTGCAGATTTACCTTCAGATACACAATTAAGGAAGAGGACTTCGCCCGCGCCCTCCGCGCCCACACGCGCACCTTTAAATGGTTACGGGCAATGTGGATTGTTTTCGGCGCCTTTGCCGCGTACGCCGTTCTTGCAGGCGGTGTCGGTGTCGGCCAGGGGACGATGACGCCGAATGCTTTCGCCAGCACCCTTCTGGTGCTCGCCGTGGGCGGCGTTCTGATGTGGGGCTCATATTGGTTCCCACCGCGGTGGACGATGCGCGGTTCACCTTCGCTTGGCGTAGAGGAAGAAATATCCCTCTTCGATGACCGGATCGTCATTCAGAGCAGGCTCGGCCGGGACGAGCTGCTCTGGGCGCATTTCAGGAAGGCGGACGAGATCGCGGAATTCTTTCTGCTGCACCCACATGAGGGGAACGTGTATCCCGTTCCCAAGCAGTATTTCGCGAATTCGGCGGAGCTGGACTGGTTTCGCCACTGGATTCGCAGGCATATCCCGGACTTTCACCAGCACTGACCGCCGATCGAGGAAAACCAAGTGCGATGCCGAAGGATTTTGCCCTGAACTACACGCTCTCCGTGAAAGAGGAAACGCGCGCCCGGCGCGCCGACGCCTTCCGGAAAAAATCGATCTGGGCCACGTGGGCTGTGTCCTCCCTGTTTTATTGTGCCGTTGTCGTTCTGCCCCAAGCACTCACCGTATTGGAGGGAGACGAGCCTTTGAGTGCGTTGCTGCTGGGTCTTTTGATATTTTTCGGCTTATTTGGGGCCATCTTCGCGTATATCTGGTTTTATCCGGTGGGTGCGCCCGTCTCCGGCGCGGACAGGGAGGTGACCGTCTCAGACGAAGGTATAAGTTCAAGGAGTCCGCTGGCGCGCAGATTGCTGTACTGGGTGAATTTCACCAATGCGCTCGAGACCCGCGAATTCTTTTTGCTTCGCATGGGCGGAGGGAGCATGTGGCCCGTGCCGAAACGCAGCCTCGCAGATTCAGCGGCCCTGCAGGATCTGCGCGACCTGATTCGCAAGCATGTTCCGGACGCGAGGCTTTTGGATTAGCCGCGCCGGTTACTATAGTGTCGGAATCGTTTGGACTTATCGACGAAGACATGAGCAAAGCCTTCACTAGGGAAACCGACACCGACCTCGACGCGGACCTCCCCGACGAGCCGGATCCCTTGCCGGCGGGGCGGAAGAACTACATCACGGCGGCGGGGCTGGAGCGGCTGCGGGCGGAGCTCGGCGAGTTGTGGACCGTCGAGCGGCCGAAGGTCGTCGAGACCGTCGCCTGGGCGGCCGGGAACGGCGACCGCTCGGAGAACGGCGACTACATCTACGGCAAGAAGCGGCTGCGCGAGATCGACCGGCGGGTGCGGCACCTGCGCAAGCGCATCGAGATCGCCGAGGTCGTCGACCCGCGGCGCCAGACCAACCGCGACCGCGTCTACTTCGGCGCCGTCGTGACCTACGCTGACGGCGAGGGGCACGAGCGCACGGTGCGCATCGTCGGCGTCGACGAGGCGCGTTCCGAGGAGGGCGAGATCAGCTGGGTCTCGCCGGTCGCGCGGGCGCTGCTGAAGGCGGAGGAAGGCGATGTCGTCGAGGTGCGCACCCCGGCCGGCTCGGAAGAGCTCGAGGTGCTCGAAATCCGCTATCCCGAGGACTGAGCGCCGCCCGCGGCGGCGTCGCTTCGAGGGTCATTTTCGACGCCCCGAAACCCGCAGAAAACCCTAACGCATGGGCTCGTTCCTCACGGCCGGCGCGGCATGCGCTCCCCGCTGGGGCCGAAACCGCCAAGCCGGTTGGAGATCGAGCCGAAGATCCGTACCATGACCGGCCGCGCCCATCGAAGGCGCTGCAAGAGGAGGATCCCGCCGCATGCGCCTGTCCGTTCTCGACCAGTCGATCGCCGTGCAGGGCCGGCCGCACGGCCAGGCGATCCAGGACACGCTGGCCCTGGCGCAGCATTGCGAGGCGTTGGGCTACCACCGGTTCTGGGTCTCCGAGCATCACAACCACCCGACCATCGTCGGCACCGCGCCGGAGATCCTGATCGCGGCGATCGCGGCGCGCACGGCGCGCATCCGCGTCGGCAGCGCCGGCGTCATGCTGCCGCATTACTCCGCCTTCAAGGTCGCCGAGCAGTTCCGCGTGCTCGACGCGATCGCGCCGGGGCGCATCGACCTCGGCCTCGGCCGCGCCCCGGGCTCGGACGGCCGCACCGCCTTCGCGCTGCATCCGCTGGCCAGCCAGCGCCCCGAGCAGTTCCCGGCCGACGTGCGCGACCTCGACGCCTGGGTGCACGGCGAGGCGCTGGTCGAGAACCACCCCTTCGCGGCGATCAAGGCGTACCCGCAGGGGCCGACGGCGCCCGAAGTGTGGATGCTCGGCAGCTCCCTGTACGGCGCCCAGCTCGCCGCCGTCCTCGGCCTGCCCTACTGCTTCGCCTGGTTCATCACCGACGGCTTCGGCTGCGACGAGGCGCTGGCCCAGTACCGCAGGAACTACCGACCCAGCGAACGCTGGCCGGAGCCGCACGTGGCGCTCTGCCTGTGGGCGCTGGCGGCGGACACTGAGGAGGCGGCGCAGCACCATTTCACCTCGCGCGCCCGCTGGAAGCTGTTCCGCGACCGCGGCGTCTACGGCCCGCTGGAGAGCCCGGATGACGCGGCGGCGCACAGCTACACGGACAAGGACGCCGAGATCCTCGAGGGCCTGCGCCGCGACTCCTTCGTCGGCACGGGCGGGAGCGTGGCGAGCCGAATCCGCGAGGTCGCCGAGGCGCAGAACGCGGCCGAGGTCGCCGTCGTCACCTGGGCCCATGACGAGGCGGTGCGCCGGCGCAGCTACGCGCTGCTGGCGGAGGAGTTCGGCTTGACGGCGGCATAGGAAACGGGGCCCGCAGGCCCCGTTCTGCTGTCCTCGTCCGGATCGCCGCGGCTCAGAGCAGCTTGCCCATCGCCACCGCGGTGTCCGACATGCGGTTGGAGAAGCCCCATTCGTTGTCGTACCACGACATCACCCGCACCAGCTTGCCGTCGATCACCTGGGTCTGGGTGAGATCGAAGGTCGAGCTCGCCGGGTTGTGGTTGAAGTCGATCGAGACCAGCGGCTTGTCGTTGACCGCGAGCACGCCCTTCAGCTCGCCCTTCGCGGCCTTCTTGATCGCCTCGTTGACCTCCTCGGCGGTGGTCTTCTTCCTGGCGTCGAACTTCAGGTCGATCAGCGAGACGTTCGGCGTCGGTACGCGGATCGCGGTGCCGTCCAGCTTGCCGGCGAGCTCCGGCATCACCAGGCCGACCGCCTTGGCGGCGCCGGTCGAGGTCGGGATCATCGAGACCGCCGCCGCGCGGGCCCGGCGCAGGTCCTTGTGCAGCGTGTCCACCGTGGCCTGGTCGCCGGTGTAGGCGTGGATCGTCGTCATGTAGCCGCGTTCGATACCGATCGCCTTGTGCAGCACATAGGCGACCGGCGCGAGGCAGTTGGTGGTGCACGAGGCGTTCGAGACGACGACGTGGCTCTTCGTCAGCTTCTTGTGGTTGACGCCGTAGACGACGGTCAGGTCCGCGCCGGCGGCCGGAGCCGAGACCAGCACCCGCTTCGCGCCGGCCTCGAGGTGCAGCGCCGCCTTCTCGCGCGCGGTGAAGATGCCGGTGCATTCGAAGGCGATGTCGACGCCGAGCTCCTTCCACGGCAGCTTGGTCGGGTCGCGCTCGGCCGTCACCTTGACCTTGCCGCGCCCGAAATCGATCCAGTCCTTGCCGGTCTTCACCTTGCCCTGCAGCGTGCCGTGCACCGAATCGTAGGTCACAAGGTGCGCGTTCGCCTCGACCGAGCCGAGGTCGTTGATGCCGACGAACTCGACGTCCTTGCGGCCGGACTCGATCGCCGCCCGCAGCACCAGCCGCCCGATGCGGCCGAAGCCGTTGATTGCCACCCGTAATGCCATGGGAACTCCCTCTTGAAGCTGATCGTTGCTGTGTGGTCCGCGTCGTCTAAAGCTTGCTCTTCGTTTCCGCCACCACCGCGTCGGCGGTGATCCCGAAATGCTCGTACAGCTTGCCGGCCGGGGCCGAGGCGCCGAAACTGTCCATGCCGACGAAGCCGCCGTCGCTGCAGAGCAGCGCATCCCAGCCGAGGCGGACGGCGGCCTCCACCCCCACGCGCACCGATTTCGGGCCGAGCACGGCGTTGCGATAACCCTTGTCCTGCTGTGCGAACAACTCGAAGCACGGCATCGAGACCACGGCGGTCGGGATGCCGTCGCCTTCCAGCTGCGCGCGCGCGGCCATGGCGATTTCGACCTCCGAGCCGGTGGCGATCAGCGTTGCCTTGCGCTTGCCGGAGGCTTCGGCCAGAACGTAGCCGCCCCTGGCACACAGGTTCTCCGCGGTGTGCTCGGTGCGCAGTGTCGGAACGCCTTGGCGCGTCAGCGCCAGGATCGAGGGCATTGCGTCGTGCTTCAGGGCGAGTGCCCAGCACTCTGCGGTCTCGACCACGTCGGCCGGCCGGAACACGAGCAGGTTCGGCATCGCGCGCAGGCTCGCCAGGTGCTCGACCGGCTGGTGCGTCGGGCCGTCTTCGCCGAGGCCGATCGAATCGTGCGTCATCACGTAGATGACGCGCTTGCCCATCAGCGCCGACAGGCGGATCGACGGCCGGCAGTAATCGGTGAATACGAGGAAGGTGCCGCCGTAGGGGATCAGCCCGCCGTGCAGCGCGATCCCGTTCATCACCGCCGCCATGCCGTGCTCGCGCACGCCGTAATTGACGTAGCCGCCGGAGAAATCGTCACGCGTCACGGCGACGTGGCGGCTCGTCCTCGTGCCGTTGGAGCCGGTGAGGTCGGCGGAGCCGCCGACCATCTCGGGCACCGCGGCGGTCAATACCTCGAGCACCTTCTGCGAGGCGACGCGGGTCGCCAGCTTCGGCGCCTCGCTTGACATCGCCGCCTTGAACTCGTCCAGCGCCGCCTCCCAGCCCAGCGGCAGGTCGCCGGCGGCGATGCGCTCGAACTCGCTGCGCACGTCGTTGTCGAGGGCGGCGACGCGGCCCTCCCAGTCGGCCCGCACCGCTTCGCCGCGCGCGCCGACGCCACGCCAGGCGGCGAGGATCTCGTCGGGGATCTCGAACGGCGGGTACGGCCAGCCCAGCTTCTTGCGCGCCCCGGCGACCTCGTCCTCGCCGAGCGGCGCGCCGTGGGTCTTCTCGCTGCCCGCCTTGGTCGGGGCACCGAAGCCGATCACCGTGCGGCAGGCGATCAGCGACGGCCGGTCATCGGCACAGGCGGCGGCGATCGCCTTGTCGACCGCCTCGGGGTCGTGCCCGTCGACGCGGGCGACATGCCAGCCCGAGGCCTCGAACCGCATCAGCTGGTCGTCGTGCACCGACAGCTCGGTCTTGCCGTCGATGGTGATGCCGTTGTCGTCGAACAGCACGATAAGCCTGGACAGTCGCAGATGCCCGGCGAGCGAGACCGCCTCGTGGCTGATGCCCTCCATCAGGCAGCCGTCACCGGCCAGGACGTAAGTGTAATGGTCTACGATGCCGCTCCCGTATCGCGCCGCCAGCATGCGCTCCGCCAGCGCCATGCCGACCGCGTTCGCAAGTCCCTGGCCGAGCGGGCCGGTGGTCGTTTCGATGCCCGGCGCGTGGCCGTACTCGGGATGGCCGGCGGTGTGACTGCCGAGCTGGCGGAACGCCTTCAGCTGGTCGATATCCATGCCGGCATAGCCGGTCAGGTGCAGCAGCGAATACAACAGCATCGAGCCATGCCCCGCCGACAGCACGAAGCGGTCGCGGTCCGGCCAGTCCGGCGCCGAGGGGTCGAATTTCAGATGCCGCGTGAAGAGCACGGTGGCGACGTCGGCGGCCCCCATCGGCATGCCCGGGTGGCCGGAATTGGCCTTCTGTACCGCGTCCATGGACAGCGCGCGGATGGCGTTCGCCATGTCGGTATGCGTTGCGGTCGGATCCAGCGTTTCGGCAAGCGTCATGTCAATGTTCCCGCTCTCGTCCCTGTATTCGCAAACGATTCGCCGGCCATCGGGGGGCGTCGCGTCCGGCGTTCCGTGCCATCGACAGTTCGGGCGCCGCCGGCCGGACAACCTGCCGGTGGGCCAGTATGGCAGCAAGGTGGCAAAATGACGCCCTGCTTCGGGGTCGTCAATGCCCGACCCGTCCGGGTGGGTGGTTGCGGACCGGGAGCCTGCGCCGCCGGGCCGGGGGCACACGCAGCCGTCACACCGTGGTGCGCGCACCGGGGATGGCTGTGGATGGTTTCGTGTGCCGCATTCGGGAATATCGGGGATCGTTCGGCGATGGCGATGTGTCGTCCACCGCCAGCACTGCCCTGCTGTGTGTGGACCTGTGGATATCCTGTGGAAAATGCCGAGCGGTACCGGAGGCTTACGGTCGGCCCGCGACTCTGCTATGAAGGTCGACAGGTGAGCACGGCCAGGAAGCGAGGATCATGAGCGAGCCTGCGAGGGCGATGGATGCGGCCAAGCCGGACGGGAAACGGCCGGCGCGGCGCGCCAACGGCGTGCTGCCGTACCAGGAGATGCGGGCGCTGATCGCCGACGGCCAGATCGCCGCGACGCAGGAGATCCCCGAGGCGCAAATCCAGCCGGCAAGCATGGACCTGCGGTTGGGCCGGACCGCCTATCGCGTCCGCGGCAGTTTCCTGCCCGGCCCGAACGCGACGGTGATGGAGAAGATCGAGCGCTTCTGCATGCACGAGATCGATCTTGCGGGCGGCGCGGTCCTGGAAAAGGGCTGCGTCTACATCGTGCCGCTGATGGAATCGCTGCGCCTTGCGCGCAGTATCGCCGGTATCGCCAATCCCAAGAGTTCGACCGGCCGCCTCGACATCTTCACCCGCACCATCACCGACCGTTCCAGCGCATTCGAGCGCATCCGCGCCGGATACGAGGGGCCGCTGTATCTGGAGATCTCGCCGCGCTCGTTCAGCATCGTGGTCTACGAGGGCACGCGGCTCAACCAGCTGCGGCTGCGGCGCGGCGCGTCCGCCTACAGCGACGCCGCGATCCGCCGGCTGCACGAGGAGGTCGGCCTGATCGATCGCGCGCCGGGCGAGGAGGACGTGGCCAACGGCCTCGCCCTGTCGGTCGATCTGGGCGGCGATCGCGACGGCGGACCCGCGGGCTATCGCGCAAAGCACCATGCGCCGCTGATCGATGTCGAGAAGATCGGTTATTACGACCCGCTGGAGTTCTGGGATCCGATCCACGTCCGGCCGGGGGAGGGCATCTTCCTCAACCCCGACGATTTCTATATTCTCGCCTCGAAAGAGGCGGTGAAGGTGCCGCCGGACTGTGCCGCCGAGATGGTCGCGTACGATACGCTGGTCGGCGAGTTCCGGGTGCATTACGCCGGGTTCTTCGATCCCGGTTTCGGCTGGCAGGCTGATATCCGGGGCCGCACGCGCGCGGTGCTGGAGGTGCGCTCGCACGAAGTGCCGTTCCTGCTCGAGGATGGCCAGATCGTCGGGCGGCTGGCGTACGACAAGCTTGCCGACGTGCCCGAAAAGCTTTACGGCGCGGAAATCGGTTCCTCCTATCAGGGGCAAGGGCTCATGCTGTCGAAGCAATTCAAACGGCCCGGGAGGAAAAAGTGAGCCGTCTGGATGTCGCCGAGGCCCGGCTGACGGCTGCCCTCAACCGTCTCGAGGCGGCGCTGGCAAAGGCGCCGCAGGCGGCCGGCGGGCCCGAGACGGCGGCCGAGCTGGAACGCATGCGGCGCGATTATGCGATGCTGCGCGAGAAGGCCGACATGGCCGGCGGGCGCCTCGACGTTGCGATCGGCCGGTTGCGGGCGATCCTCGGCGACGGTGCGGTCTAGGAGGGCGCCATGGGACAGCTGACCATCAACGTGAACGGACACCATTACACGATCGGCTGCGGAGACGGCGAGGAGGACCGGTTGCGCGCGCTCGCCGCCGAGCTGTCCCGGCGCATGGATGCACTAGTCGGCGAGGTGGGGCAGGTCGGCGACGCGCGGCTTCTGGTCATGCTCAACCTGCTCCTCCTCGACGAGATCGAAGAGCGGTCGGGCGCGATGGCGCCCGCCGGTGCCGGCGCCGGCGACGAAGACCGGGCCGCCGCCGTTCTGGAATCCCTGGCGGCGCGCATCGAGATGCTTGCCGAACGGCTCGAGGGCGCCTAGATAAGGGCCGGGCGACTGCGGCGCGGCGCGTGAATCGTCATGATCCCTGGGGCCAATGAAACTCTCTAGGGAACTGTCCCTGCCGGGGTCGTGGCCTCGGTACACGGTGCCCACCTGCATTTGCAGGCCCGAGAGGACTCTGTGATCACGGCCGAGGCGGCAGCGCCCATCTCATGCGCCGACTCCGCACGTCGGCGCGGTTCTTGCGGCGGCCTGGCCGCCGCCTGTCTTTTCCGGAACGCGATGCCTGCAGACACCGACATCGACGACGCGAAACGCGCGCTGCGCATAGAGGCCGCGGCGCGTCGCAACGAGGCCGCGGCCGCCGACGATGGCGGTGCGGGCAGATGGCTCTCCCTGCGGTTCCTGGACGCGATCACGGTCCCCGACGGTGCACCCGTCTCCGGCTTCTGGCCGATCCGCGGCGAGATAAACGTCATGCCGCTGTTGCGGGCCCTGGCGGCGCGCGGACATCCCGTGGCCCTTCCCGTGGTCGCCGGGCGGGGCAGGCCGCTGGTCTTCCGGGCCTGGCGCGAGGGCGACGCGACGGCGGACGGACCTTACGGGATTCGCGAGCCGCTGGCGTCGGCGCCGGCGTTGAGCCCGCGGGTGGTCCTGGTGCCGCTGCTCGCCTTCGACCGGGCCGGCCATCGCCTCGGCTACGGCGGGGGCTTCTACGACCGCAGCCTCGCCGGATTGCGCGCGCAGGCGCCGGTGCTGGCGGTCGGCATCGCCTGGGCCGCCCAGGAGGTTCCCGCGGTGCCGCACGATTCCCGGGACCAGCGGCTGGACTGGGTGGTCACCGAGCGCGCGGCCCTGCGCTTGCCGGGGGATGCCCGATGAAGCTCCTGTTCCTCGGCGACATCGTCGGGCGCAGCGGCCGCGATGCGGTGACCAGGCGGCTGCCCGATCTGCGCACATCCCTCGACCTCGATTTCGTCGTCGCCAACGGCGAGAACGCGGCCGCCGGATTCGGCCTGACCGGCAAGATCTGCGATGCGCTGTTCGCGGCCGGCGTCGACGTGATCACCGGCGGCAACCACAGCTGGGACCAGCGCGAGATCATCCCCTATATCAGCCAGCAGCCCAGGCTGCTGCGTCCAGAGAATTACCCCGCCGGCACGCCGGGCAAGGGCGTCGGCCTGTTCGCCGCGCGCGGCGGCAGGAAGGTGCTGGTGGTCAACGTGATGGGCCGCCTGTTCATGGACCCGCTCGACTGCCCGTTCGCAACGCTCGACCGCATCCTGCCGAAGGGCGGCCCGAAGGGCGGCGGTGGCGATGCCGTTCTGGTCGACCTGCACGGCGAGGCGACCAGCGAGAAGGCGGCGCTGGCCCATTACGTGGACGGGCGGGCCAGCCTTGCGGTCGGCAGCCACACGCATGCGCCGACGGCGGACGCGCAGATCCTGCCGGGCGGCACCGCCTACCACACCGATGCCGGCATGTGCGGCGACTACGATTCGGTGATCGGCATGAAGAAGGAGGTCGCCATCGACCGCTTCGTCCGCAAGATCCGCGGCGAGCGGCTCGAGCCGGCTTCCGGGGAGGCGACCCTGTGCGGCACCTATGTCGAGACCGACGACGCGACGGGCCTTGCCACGCATGTTGCACCGCTGCGCCAGGGCGGCCGGCTGCGCCCCGAATGGCCCGTGTGACAGGGTGCGGCCGAAGGGCAGAACGTCCCGTGCGGCGCCAGTCTGAGCCCTCTCCCGCCTGGGCGGGGGAGGGTTGGGAGGCGGTGGGGCCCGGCGGAGCCGGGAAAAGAGCGCGGCGTCCGCGTCGCGGCAGACGTTACCGTGGCCGAGCAGCCTCCTCCCCAACCCCTCCACCCATGGGTCGCTCTGCCTTGCCTGCGAGCACCGAGCAAGGGTGAGGGGCTATTTGCGGCGGCCGTCCGGTGTACCCGCCGGCAATAAGAAGGGCCGCCCGATGGGCGGCCCTGTTGCCAACCGGTTGGATTGTGCGGGTTGCGTCAGCCGGTGCGGACGTCGGCGAGGAAGCGCTCGACCTCGGCGCGCAGTCCCTCGGCCTGTCGGGCCATCGCCTGGGCTGCGTTGAGCATCTGGCCGGCCGCCGTGCCGGTCTCCCCGGCCGCCTGGCTGACGCTCTCGATGCTGTCGTTGACGTCCTGCGTGCCGCGCGCCGCCTGCTGGACATTGCGGGCGATCTCCTGGGTCGAGGCGCCCTGCTCCTCGACCGCCGAGGAGATGGTCGTGGAGATGTCGTTGACCTCGCCGATGATCGAGCGGATCTTCGCGATCGCTTGCACGGCGCCGCCGGTCCGGTCCTGCACGGCCGCGATCTGCTCGGAGATCTCGCCGGTCGCCCGGGCGGTCTGGTTGGCCAGGCTCTTGACCTCCTGGGCCACCACCGCAAAGCCCTTGCCGGCCTCGCCGGCCCGCGCCGCCTCGATGGTCGCATTCAGCGCCAACAGGTTGGTCTGGCCAGCGATGTCGTTGATCAGGCTGACCACGTCGCCGATCTTCTCCGCCGCCTCGGCCAGACCCTGCACGGTCTCGTTCGTGCTCTCGGTCTCGACCACGGCTTCGCCGGCGATGCGAGCCGATTGCATGACCTGGCGGCCGATCTCGGAAATCGAGGCGCTGAGCTCTTCGGCCGTCGCCGCGACGGTCTGGACGTTCGCCGTCGCCTGCTCGGAGGCGCTCGCGACGTTGCCCGACTGCCGGCTCGTCTCCTCTGCCGTCGCCGACATTTGCTGCGCCGTCGCCTGCATCTCGCTCGCCGCCGAGGACACCCCGTCGACCAGCTCCTTGACCGTCCGCTCGAAGCGGTCGGCGATCTCCAGCATGCCCTGCCGCTTCTCCGAAGCCGCGCGCTCCGCGGACGCCGCCTGTTCCGCCTCCAGCCGCTGCTTCGCCAACGCGTTGTCCTTGAAGATCCGGACCGCACCAGCCATGCGGGCGATCTCGTCCTTTCCGCGACCGGACGGGATGTCCACCTCGAGGTGTCCCTGTGCCAGATCACCCATGACGCCGGTTAGCCGGACGATCGGACGGCTCATGGTGTTGGCGCCGAAATAACCGGCCACAGCCACCAGCAGCGCAATCGCGAGGGCGATCCAGGTCAGCCGGTCGCGCAGGGCATGAATATCGGCATAGGCCACATCCGTCATGACGACCGTGTGCATGATCCAGCCCGGATCCGGGAAATGCTTGCGCCCGACAGACGTCGACGTGCTGATCAGCGCCTCGGCGCGGGCAAACATGGCCTCGGTGACCCCTTCATGCGACTCGGTGACGGTGACACCGGCCGTCCCGTGGGCATGGCCGTCCCCGGTCGCGTGCGAATCGGCGCCGCGCGCAGCATGCAACTCTCCGTCCAAGGCAACGTGCTGCGACTGGTAGAACGTTCGGGTATGACTGCTGTCCACCAGGACGAGGACATGATTCCGCCCCTGTGGCGCGCCGACGACCGTGACCTCCGAGAGCATTCGGCGCACCCAGCGCCAGTCGACGAAGCCGATCACGGTGCCGATGACTGACTCGCGGTCGTAGTTCGCGCGGATCGGGGCTGCGAAGACCACGTTTTCGAACGCCACGATACCGGAGCCTTCGACACGGCCGTGGATCTGGGTTCCGCCGAGTGCCGTCTGGACGATTTCGAAGTCGCCGAGATCCCGACCGAGGTCCGCCGCCTCCGTGGCGGCGACGACGATGCCGGTATCGCCGACCACCATGAGCGATCCGAAATGCGGATATTGCCGGCGCAGCGTGCCGATCATGCCGGCGATGAGACCTTCGCCGTCCTCGATCAGGACGTCCTGCATCGCCGGCGCAGTGCTCCAGGAATCGAAGTCAACAGCGGCCTTCTCGAAGAAGTCCTCGAGCCCCGCCAGGGTTGCGTCGGCGTCGGACTGGAGGACGCGGGAGATCCGGGTTTCCAGTGCCGCCCGTGCGGACAGGAAGAAATCCACGCCGACGATTGCCAGAGGCACCATTGAACATGCCAGGACCAACAGGATTGTTTTGGCTTTTATCGTCATGGTTCGCTTCCTGTCCGTTGCTTGCCGTACCCGCAAGGGTTGGCGGTCGGTCCCTAACGGGCACGTTCGACCGCCAGCAGCACGAGCCCGCCTTCCGCGACGGCGAAGGCCACGTCGTATGCGGCTCCGCCGTCAGAGATCCGGGTCGCGCCGGTCTTGTTCGACCCCACGCTCTCGTAGACACCGACGAGGCCGGCCGGCGACACGTCGGCGAGGTGCTGGAAGTAATCCGCAGGATCTTCCGACTCGCCGCTCTTTTCGATCGTCACGAACCTGCGGCTGTCGGAGATCACGAAGCCGCCGCGGGACACCACGAGAAGGAAGCGGTCAGCGCCGTCCATCCCCTTGTTGACCGCATCCTGATAAACCTCCAACCCGTGCTCGTAATGCAGGATCGCCTTTTTCTGACCCTCGGCCATGACCGGGGTCACGTAGGCGAGGACCCATTTGTCGGCATCCGGCGACACATAGGGGTAGGTCACATAGACGCGGCGCGGCTGTTCGGCGAAGCCGGGCTTGAAGAAGTCAGCCTTCGCCTCCTCGGTGGAGAGGTCGGAGTCCGGCGCGATCTCGTTGCCGACGATGCGGGTGATCTCGGTGCCGGTCGGATCGATGAGGCACATCTCCTCGACCTTGAAGCGGCGCTGCGTGGCCAGGGTCACCTGTTCGATGCGCTGTTTCGCCTCGTGGCGCGACGCATCGTCATGGGCATGGAAATAGCCCTCGAAGGCGCGGTCCTGGGCGGCGTTCACCAATGCCCGTTTGGCCTTGCGGTGCAGGTTCTCGATGGTCGCGGCCTTCTTGGTGACCAGGGACAGGAGCTCGCCGTTGGCCAGTGCCGGCGGTGCCGTCGGCAGGCTCAGCATGGCAAAGGCCACCGCGATGGCGGGGACCAGCGCGCGAAGCCCGGGACGGCTCGGTGCGTCGCCAAATGCAAACCGCTTCATGTTCAGTCCGTCGAACCGTTTCATTGTCAAACCTCGGATATCCGTTTCAACATGCATTGCAGGGAACCTTGGATCTTCCGGCAACCGCAAGTAGAAATCATGTAATGTCGCAATATCTGCGGTGCATAAAAGAAGATTTACTCCGGTATTACGTATTTCATACTGGACTTAAATTTCCGTAAAGTTTCTGCGGTTATCCGATCACGAATCCACAATACGGGACGTCGCAATTCGCGTGCCAAAGTTGCACGTCCCGGCAGCAACAAATTGCCGCATGGGATCCGCGCCGTTCTTTGCTCAAAGCCTTTGAAAAGCTACAAAACCGGTGCGATCCGGTTCGGCGGGCCGTCGCGGCCCGGGGTCACGCGCACCGATATTCCGCGCCGTTACGGGGCCGCGCCGGACAGCAACTGATGAGTGCAGCGCTCAGCTCCCGGTATGGCACCGGACCAGCAGTTCCAGGCCGGTCGCGATGGTCAGGGCCGACCGGTCGCTCTTTCCGGTGACGCGGCACGACAGGAGCGCACGCATGCCGGCAATATGGCTGTCTACGATTGTCTCCATTGCGCGGTTCTGCGGCTCCAGTGATCGCATCGCAAGGCACAGCGACGTCGCCAGCCGGGACAGCAGGGGATAGCCGAAAGTCGCGCCCTGGCCCCGGATGTCGTGGGCGATGCGCGAGATGTCGCCGCAATGCGAGCGCCGCGATGCCGGGTCGCCTGCGATCGACGCGGCGGCGCGCTCAAGCCCTTCAAGATCGCGTGAGGCATGAGCGGGGTACTCGGCGCTCAGCCGGTCGATGATGGTCGCGGCCCGGGCCAGCACGTCATCCGCAATGCCATGACGGGCCGGGGTTTCTCCGGGCCTCGGCGGTGGCCCCCCGGGAGCGGGACTGGTCATCGCGGCATCCCGTCGCTGGCATGACGCCCGTAACCGCTTACTTCACGGGGCTTTTCCACGCCGCAATCTTGCCATAAAACCCGGATAACAATCGGGCTCGACGGTGACGGGCCGGTTGACAATATTTTCCCCATCCGAGCCGATACTAGATATAGTATGGGTGGGAGGATATATCACCGCAATTAGCGTATGCAAGGATGAATGCGGGACCGAAATGGCTGGCCATTCACAGTTCAAGAACATCATGTATCGCAAGGGCGCGCAGGACAAAAGGCGCGCCAGCCTGTTCGCGAAGCTTGGTCGCGAGCTGACAGTGTCCGCCAAGCTGGGCGGCCCTGACCCCGACGCCAATCCGCGCCTGCGCGCGGCGGTCGCCGCGGCACGCACGGCCAACATGCCGAAGGACAACGTCGCGCGCGCGATTAAGAAGGGCGCCGGCGGCGGCGAGGGTGAGGACTACGAGGAGATCCGCTACGAGGGCTATGCGCCCGGCGGCGTTGCCGTGATCGTCGAGGCGCTCACCGACAACCGCAACCGCACCGCATCGGAAATCCGCGCCGCATTCAGCAAGCACGGCGGCAACCTCGCCGAGACCGGCGCCGTCAGCTTCATGTTCGAACGCGTTGGCGAGATTCGCTTCGCGGCTTCGGCCGCCAGCGCCGAGGCGATGTTCGAAGGAGCGCTCGAGGCTGGCGCGGCTGACGTCGCCTCCGACGAATCCGGCCATGTCGTCACCTGCGCGGCCGATGATCTGCACGGTGTCGCTGGCGCCCTCGAAGCGCGGTTCGGCGAGCCCGAGTCAACGAGGCTTGCCTGGCGGCCGCAGAATATGGTGCCCGTCGACGAAGATACCGCCGGCACGGTGCTGCGGCTGCTCGACGCGCTGGACGACAATGACGACGTGCAGGGGATCGCCGCAAATTACGAAATCGACGACGAGGTGCTCGCGCGGTTGACCGCGTGAGGGGCGCGCGATGCGGCTGATCGGATTCGACCCGGGCTTGCGCCACACCGGTTGGGGCGTCATCGAAAGCGATGGCAACCGGCTCCGCCACGTCGCGGACGGGACTGTCCGGCCCGACCCGAACGACTGCACCGCGTTGCGCTTGCGCCATCTTCATGCCGGGCTCGCCGAAGTGCTCGCCGAATTCCGGCCGGAAGAGGCCGCGGTCGAGGAAACCTTCGTCAACGCCAATCCGGAGTCGACGCTCAAGCTGGGGCAGGCGCGCGGCGTTGTCCTCCTGGCCCCGGCGCTGCTTGGCATACCGGTGTTCGAATACGCGCCGAACCGGATCAAGAAGGCGGTCGTCGGCGCCGGACACGCCGCCAAGGTGCAGGTGCAGTTCATGGTCGCCCGTCTGCTGCCAGGCAGCGCAGCCGCGAGTTCCGATGCGGCCGATGCGCTGGCCGTCGCAATTTGCCACGCCAGCTTCCGGTTGGGCCGAATTGGCGTCGCAAAGCGGGCAACGGCTGCGGGAGGACGGCTATGATCGCCCGGCTCAGCGGAATCGTCGAACTCCTCGGTGAGGACCGGGTCATCGTCGATGTCGGCGGCGTCGGCTACCTCGTGTACTGCTCGGGGCGCACCATGGGCCGTCTGCCCGGCGACAGCGTTCCCGTGCAATTGCACATAGAGACCCATGTGCGCGAGGATCACATCCATCTGTATGGGTTCATCGACAGCGCCGAGCACGAGTGGTTTCGCCTCCTGACCACGGTTCAGGGTGTTGGCGCGCGGGTGGCGCTGGCAATCCTCTCGGCCATGGGACCAGACGATCTGGTGCGGGCGGTTGCGTCGGGCGACCGGGCTGCGGTTTCGCGGGCCAATGGCGTCGGGCCGAAGCTGGCCGGCCGCATCGTCTCGGAGCTCAAGGACAAGGCCGGCGGCATCGCGCTGGGGCCGTCCGCCAGCATGAGCGGCGGCACGAAAACATCGGGCGCGGTCGATGCCGACGCCGTGTCCGCCCTGGTCAATCTCGGTTACGGGCGCAGCGAGGCGTTCGGTGCCGTGGCCCGTGCGGGGAGCCGGCTGGGTGCCGACGCGGCGCTGCCCGACCTGATCCGCGCCGGGCTTGAGGAGCTCGCGCAATGACCGACCTGCCGGGCCGAATTGTCGACCCAGCCGCCGGCGAGGCACGCCAGGACCGGGACGGCGACGATGTCGCGTTGCGCCCGCAGACGCTGGACGATTTCATCGGCCAGCGGACCGTGTGCGACAATCTTGCCGTCTACATAAGGGCGGCGCAGGATCGCGGCGAGGCGCTCGACCATGTGCTGCTGCACGGCCCGCCCGGCCTCGGCAAGACGACGCTGGCGCAGATCGTCTCGCGTGAGATGCGGGTCGGCTTCACAGCGACGTCCGGGCCGGTGCTGGCCCGCGCCGGCGACCTCGCGGCACTGCTGACCAAGCTGCAGCCTTACGACGTGCTGTTCATCGACGAGATCCACCGGCTCAATCCGGCGGTGGAGGAAATCCTCTATCCGGCGATGGAGGATTTCGAGCTCGACCTGATTATCGGCGAGGGTCCGGCGGCGCAGTCGATCCGCATCGAACTGCCGCCGTTCACGCTCGTTGCGGCAACAACCCGCTCGGGCCTGATCACGCGGGCACTGCGGGAACGATTCGGTATCCCGTTGCGCTTGGATTTCTATACGGTCGAGGAGTTGACCGTCATTGTCGAGCGTAGCGCGCGGCTTCTGGGGGCGCCGATTACGCGCGATGGCGCGCACGAAGTGGCACGGCGCAGCCGCGGCACGCCACGGGTGGCCGGCCGCCTGCTACGGCGGGTGCGCGATTTCGCGACGATCGACGGCCACCGGGAAATCGATGCCGCTGCGGCGGACCGCGGTCTAAGGCGGCTCGAGGTCGACGAGCGCGGGCTCGACGCGATGGACCGGCGCTACCTCTCGTGCATAGCCGACAACTACGGCGGCGGCCCCGTCGGCGTCGAGACGCTGGCGGCCGCCCTGTCCGAGCAGCGCGACGTGCTCGAGGAGGTGATCGAGCCGTATCTCGTGCAACAGGGCC
>JBFIFO010000062.1:0-20631 GCA_041602815.1 Alphaproteobacteria bacterium
AAGACGACGTCATTGGCCTCGTCGCTGCACTTGTTCAGGGCCTCCTCGCCATCGAGGGCGGTACTTACGTCATAGCCCTTGTCCGCGAGGACCCTATCGAAACTCCGACCGACGATCGCATCGTCGTCAACCACCAGAACTTTGTGTAAGGCTTTCATGACCAGTCTCCTTCCTCGATGGGTGGGGCGGCTCGTCGCTGGACGAAATCCGCCGGGCAACCGACGGTGTCACATCTGACCCGATCGGTCCGTTTGGAGACCCCACCGTTTCTTCATCATCGCGCCGTTCGCGACCTTGACGACGTCGTCCGGGCTGACGGGCTTGGCCAGATAATTGTAGGCGCCAAGTCTGACGGCCTCTTTTGCGCTCTCGATCGACGGGTATCCGGTGATGATGACCACTTCGCTCTCCGGCCATCTCTCCTTGATCGTCTTGAGAACGGACATGCCGTCCGGGCCAGGCATGCGGACGTCGAGCAAGACGACGTCAAACGGCTGCTGCTCCATTGCCCGCAGCGCCTCGATCCCGTTCCAGGCCACCGCCGCATTGCAGTGTGCCTCGGCCAGTGTTCTGAGTTGGCTCAGGCGCACGACTTCTTCGTCATCGACGATGAGGATGTTGGCTTTGTCGTTCATCTCGCCACCTCGCTCGCGTATGCGCTCTCGCCGAATGACAGCGCAACTACCGTGCCAGCGATCGACAAGACGAATTTGCTCTCGGGGAAATATATGCTTTTCAATATGTTATATTGCAAAGCGCGCGAATTCGGCGGTCACCGAAAGGCCGCGGATTCGCGCCTGAAGTACACAAATTTTGTACACCGCATTTGATCTACATCAGCAGATACTAATATTTTCAACGGGTTGGTGCCGCTCCGGGGGTGTATCTTTCATTCATGCACCCGTCGGGACGGGCGGAAAACCTCGGAATTCGGCCAGATTTTGAGGGCCGCCGCCGAATCTGGAAAGGCAAGCCGGCGGCTGCCTACCCCTCACCGTCGGTCGGCGAACAGGGCGTCGATGATCGGGCAGTCGGGAACCGACCCGCCCGCGCAGGCCGCCGCCATGGCATCCAGGGTGCGCTCCATGATGCGCAGGTCCGCGATCCTTGCGCGGACCGCCTCCAGCTGACGCACCGTCGCCTCGCGGACTTCGGCGCAGGTGTAGTCGCCGCCGTCGACCAGGTCGAGCAGCGCGCGGATCTGGTCGAGCGGGAATCCGAGCTCGCGGCACCTCCGGACGAAGGCCAGGCGACGCAGATGGATTTCGTCATAGCGCCGCTGGCCGCCGGCGCTGCGCGGCGGCGGCGGGATCATGCCGATGCGCTCGTAATAGCGGATCGTCTCGATGTTGACCCCGGTGCGGGCTGCAAGCTTGCCGATCGGCAGGGCGGCCATGTCGATTTTCCTTGAAGCTGTAGCGACTACAGCTTGTAGCCTAGCACGAATGCAGGCAATGCGGAGAACACAGGTGACCAAGGACGGAAAACTCATTGGCATCGGTTGTGCCGGGGCGGTGGTGGCGGGACTGTGCTGCTTTACCCCGTTGCTGGTCGTCTCGCTGGGCGCGCTGGGCCTGGCCGCATTCGTCGGCTGGTGGCTCGACCTGATCCTGTTCCCGGCGCTGGCCTTGTTTCTCGTGGTCCTCGGCTACGGGATCCATCTGCGGCGGCGCCGCGCGACGGCACCGGACCTGGCTGAAACAGGGGATCGTCGGACATGAGTGCGTACGACATCGCGGTGGTCGGGGCCGGGTCGGCCGGATTTTCCGCCGCCATCACCGCCGCCGAAAGCGGGGCCCGGGTGGCGCTGATCGGGCACGGACTGATCGGCGGAACGTGCGTCAACGTCGGTTGCGTGCCGTCGAAGACGCTGCTCCGCGCGACCGACAGCGTGCACGCGGCCAACCGCGCGGCACGGTTCGGTGGCATCCGCGCGCGTGCGACGGTTGACGACTGGGCGGCGACGATCGCCGCCAAGGACGACCTTGTCGCCGCGATGCGGCAGGCGAAATACGCGGACCTCCTGCCCGAGTACGACTCCATCGAATATATCGAGGGCACGGCTCGCCTTGTCGAGCGCGGCGTGCAGGTCGACGGCGGGGTGATCGTTGCGCCGCGCGTGGTCATCGCGACCGGGTCGCGGCCCGCCGTCCCGGCTGTCCCCGGGATCGACCGGGTGCCCTGGCTCGACAGCACCGCGGCGCTGGCGCTCGACCGCCTGCCGGAGAGCGCCGTCATCGTCGGTGCAGGCTTCATCGGCTGCGAGCTGGCGCAGATGCTGGCGCGCGCCGGCGCTACGGTGACGCTGGTTTGCCGGAGCCGGCCGTTGCCGCGTGCCGAGCCGGAAATATCCGCCATGCTGACGCGCTGCTTACATGAGGACGGGATCGATGTCCGGTCCGGACTCGCGTATGACTCGGTGCGGAAGAACGGGGCCGGGATCGTCCTCGAGGCCGATGGCGACGGTGCCGTCACGGTTCGGGCCGAGACGATGATCGCGGCGGCGGGGCGGGTGCCCAACATCGAGGAGCTCGGGCTCGAGGAGATGGGGATCGCGGTGGCCGCGAACGGCGGGATCCGCGTCGACTCGCACATGCAGACGACACGACCTGGCATCTATGCTGCCGGCGACGTGACCGGCCGCGACATGTTCGTCTACATGGCGGCGCACGGGGCGCGGGTCGCCGTCCTGAACGCGCTGGGCCGCGGCGAGGCGGCCTACGACGACCGCGCGATCCCCGAGGTCGTCTTCACCGACCCGCAGGCCGCGTCGGTCGGGCTGACCGAGGCGGAGGCGCTGGCCGCGGGGCACGCGGTGGAAACGTCGCTGCTGCCGCTGGACCAGCTGCCGCGGGCGCTGGCCGCGCGCGATACGAGGGGTCTCGTCAAGCTGGTGGCCGATGCCGATACCGACAGGCTGCTCGGCGCGCACATCCTGGCGCCGGAGGGCGGCGACAGCATCCAGACAGCGGCGCTGGCGATCCGCCAGGGTTTGACCGTGCAGGACCTCGCTTCCATGGTCTTCCCGTATCTGACGACCGTCGAGGGCCTGAAGCTCGCGGCGCAGGGTTTCGCGAAGGACGTCAGCAAGCTGTCTTGCTGTGCCGGATAGCGGCAGACGGTTGCCATCGGCGCGTCGCGCCACCAGATTGGAGAGCCGAAAGGAGCGGCCGCCATGGACCATGTGACCCCGAAACGGATCGCGGCGGGTGCGGCGATAGCCGCGGCGAGCTTCGTCCTCCTCGGTACCGTGGCAGCCCTGTGGGACAACCCGGTCTTCGTCCGCATGACCCCGGCCGGCGGCTGGGAGATCGCCCTGCTCGCTGCGATGTCGCTCGTGGCCGGGGTCTACGTTGCGATCCGCCGGCCGTTCTGTTCGGTTAAGGGTGCCGGGGCCGGCGGGCTCCTCGCCTTTCTCGGCGTCGCCTGCCCGGTGTGCAACAAGATCCTGCTGCTGATCTTCGGCGGCGAACTGCTGCTTACCTATTTCGAGCCGGTGCGAATCTACGTCGCGGCCGCCGGGGCGTTGCTGCTCGGCTGGTTCACCCTGCGCGAATACCTGCTGATACGCAGACGGGCCGCCACCGTCGCGGCGGAGTGACGGGCTATTCCTTCAGGACGCCGCGCCGGATCTGGTCCTGCTCCATCGACTCGAAGAGGGCGCGGAAGTTGCCCTCGCCGAACCCCTCGTCGCCTTTGCGCTGGATCAGCTCGAAGAAGATCGGGCCGATCACCGTCTCGGTGAAGATCTGCAGCAGCCGGCCGCCGCCCTCGGTCGGCGCGCCGTCGATCAGGATGCCGTTGCGTTTCAGCTCCGCGATCGGCTCGCCGTGGCCGGGGACCCGCGTGTCCACCGCCTCGTAGTAAGTATCCGGCGGCGGCGCCATGAACGGGATTCCGCGCTCTTTCAGCGCGTCGACCGTGGCGACGATGTCGTCGGTGCCCAGCGCCACGTGCTGGATGCCCTCGCCGCGATAGGCGCGCAGATACTCCTCGATCTGCGACTTGTCGTCCGAGGATTCGTTGATCGGGATGCGGATCTTGCCGCACGGGCTAACCATGGCGCGGGACTTCAGGCCCGTCAGCTTGCCCTCGATGTCGAAATACTTGAGCTCTCGGAAGCCGAACAGGCGCTCGTAGAAGCCGGCCCATTCGTCCATGTTGCCGCGCTCGACATTATGCGTCAGGTGGTCGACGTAGGTGAGGCCGACACCGCCGTCGCCGTCATTTTCCAGCGGCACGAAATCGATGTCGTAGATGGTCCCCTGCGGCCCGTAGCGGTCGACGAAATACAGCAGGCTGCCGCCGATCCCCTCGATGGCCGGGATGTTGACCTCCATCGGGCCGATCTGCCCGGTCACCGGTTTCGCCCCGAGCGCCACCGCGCGCCGCAGCGCCTGCGCCGCGTCGGCGACGCGGAACGCCATGGCGCAGGCGGACGGCCCGTGCGCCTTCGCGAACTCGGCGCCGAAGCTGCCCGGCTCCGCGTTGACGATGAAGTTGACCTCGCCCTGGCGGTACAGCGTAACGTCCTTCGAGCGATGGCGCGCCTCGCGAACGAAGCCCATCGACCGGAACAGCTCGTCGAGCATTGCGGTGTCGGGCGCCGTGTATTCGACGAACTCGAAGCCGTCGGTGCCCATCGGGTTTGACTTGGAGTGCGCCGGAGCGCCGGCGCCGGCAGAACCCATCTCGGAACGCTCCCGTCACTGTGTGCCGACAGGATACCCCAACTGCGTGCGTATTTCCGCGCGTTTTTGATCACATATCGCGCGCGTTGGCGGTCATCCCGCGCGGCTTGTTTGTCGAGGCATTGCGCGGCGTATTGATTCGCCGTGCGTTCCGTGCACATGATCGCGCCGGTTGGGTCGGAACGCGAATCGGGAGGGCCGGGACATGCCGCTACACGCCGTAAGGCCGGACGGATCGCCGATGGACGAGGCGGAACGCCAGGGCCGCATCGACCTCGCCGCGCTGTTCCGCATCGCCGCGCGCTTCGACTGGCACGAGGGCATCGCCAACCATTTCAGCCTCGCGGTATCGGGCGACGGAAAGCGCTTCCTGATGAATCCGCAGGGCCGGCATTTCAGCCGCATCAGGGCCAGCGAGCTGCTGCTGCTCGACGCCGACGGCACCGACGACGTGGTCGGCCATGGGGCCGGCAAGGCGGACCCGACCGCCTGGCACATCCACGGCCGGATCCATGCCGCCCACCCGGCGGCGCGCTGCATCGTGCACACCCACATGTACCACGCCACGACGCTCGCCTGTCTCGAGGGCTACCGGCTGCAGATGATCGACCAGAATGCCATGCGCTTCTTCGGCCGCATCGCCTACGACGAGAACTTCAACGGCATGGCGCTGGACGCGGCCGAGGGGCAGCGCATCGGCGCGGCGATCGAAGACGGCAAGAGCGTCCTGTTCATGGCAAATCACGGCGTTGCGGTGATCGGCCGCAGCGCCGCCGAGGCCTTCGACGAGACCTACTATCTGGAGCGCGCCTGCAAGCTCCAGGTGCTGGCGCTGTCGACCGGCCAGCCGCTGCACGTCGCCTCCGACGAGGTGGCGGAGATGACCTGCCGGCAGTGGACCGAGTTCCCGCTGGATGCTGCCGCCGACCATTTCGAGGCGATGAAGGACATCCTCGACGAGGAGGAACCCGACTACCGCGACTGACCTCGCGCACGCGTACAGCCCGGAAGGAGAGTGCCATGGACGTCGTCCAATTCACCCGCATGGAGGACGGCACGCGGGAGGAGTACGAATTCCTCCACGGTCTCGAGGCCGCTTATGCAACCGGGCTTGTGGACCGCGTGCTCGCCTATTTCCGCGGCCTCGACCAGACGTTCGAAGGCTATGCGGTATCCCGCCAGGAGCACGGCCTGCAGACCGCAACCCGGGCGCTGCGCGACAGCGCGGCGGAAGAGATGGTGGTGGCGGCCCTGCTGCACGACATCGGCGATGCGCTGGCGCCCTACAATCACAGTGCCTTTGCGGCGGCGATCCTCAAGCCGTACGTATCCGAGCGTACGTACTGGATCGTCAAGCATCACGGGATCTTCCAGGCCTGGTACTATGCCCATCACCTGGGTGGCGACCGCAACGCCCGCGACCGGTTCAGGGATCACCCGCACTACCAGGCCGCAGTCGATTTCTGCCACCGATGGGACCAGGCGTCGTTCGACCCGGACTACGACACCCTGCCGCTGGAGCACTTCGAGCCGATGGTGCGGCGGATCTTCGCGCGCCCGCCGTTCGGCGGCGATGGCAGCTAGCGCATGGTCCGGTATGTTGGAGGTCGCACCGATGGCCTGTGCCGATTCCACCTGAACGGACCATGCCTGGAACGCGTTACTCCACGCGGGTGACCATGTAGCCGCGCTGCGCCAGCAATCCCAGCACGCCGTCCTCGCCATACAGGTGCAGGGCGCCGACGGCGATGAGCGCGTTGCCCTCGGCGAGCCGCGCGGCAATGCGGTCGGCCATGCGGCGGTTGCGCTTGCGCACCAGGCGATCGGTATACGCATCGATCAGGTCGTGCGGCGCGCCGCCGGTGGTCTCGCGCGTCATGCGATGCAGCCCGGCAAGGTCGCCGGCGAGGTACAGCTGCTTCAGCGCATCGAAGATGGCGTCGATTTCGCTGTTCAGCGTCAATGCCGCATCGAGCAGAATGACCTGTTCCTCGTCCGATGTGCCGGCCAGCGCGGCGATCTGCTCCGCGACCGTCTCGATCCCGTGGACCGGTATGCCGCGCGCCGCGGCCCGTGCCGCGAGCACCTTGTCGAGGAACAGCCCGCCCTCGGACTGGCGACGGACTTCGGCCGGCGGCAGGCTGAACATCATCTGCACCGCCCAGGGGCGGAATCGCTCAAGCTGCTCGCCGGGCACGCCATAACGTGCGCCGGTTTCGACGATCCGGCGCAGCCGCTCGGGCCCGACGATATCGCCGAGGCGCCGTCCCTCCGGCAGCAGCGTCGCGTGTGCCAGCGCCATGTTCGCGGCGTCATCCAGCACAATCTCGATGGTCAGGCTGTCGGCATCGTCCAGAATCCGCCGCAGCGCGTCGGGCGGGGCTGCGATCGCCGGGTCGGCCGAATGCATGGTCCCGAACAGGTGGCTCGGCGCCGTCTTCGCCGCCTCGATGCGCCACAACAGGCCATGCGTGAAACCGCCATCCCCGGCTAGCGCCGGCGCAATGGCAATGCCGGCCAGCAGGAGGAGCGCGACGATCCGGCGGGTCATCCGGCCGGACCCTCCAAGAGGCCGTACCGTAGCGGCGGATTCGGGCGGCCGGCCATGCTACTTCGGGTTCCGGCCCGTGTCCTGGCCGGTTCCCTTGGCGCCGTTGTTGCGGCGCGGCTGCGACTGCGAGCGACGGTCGAGCCGCTCGATGAAGGCGTTGATGATGGTCTGGTACAGCGACTCCTTCAGTACGAGGTCTTCGACGCCGGCGTCGATGCTGGGATTGTCGTTAACCTCGACCACGAAGATGCCGGCCGGCGTCTCCTTCAGATCAACGCCATAGAGCCCGTCGCCGATGAGTGCCGCCGCGCGCAGCGCGGTCTCAACCACGGCCGGCGGCGCGTCGGCGACGGCAAGCGTGCGCGATTCCCCCTCGAGCATCTGGCCGTCGCCATCGTGCTTGACGATCTGCCAGTGGCCCCGGGCCATTTCGTACTGACAGACGTAGATCGGCTTGCCGTCCAGGACACCGACACGCCAGTCGAAATCCGTGCGCATGTACTCCTGGGCGATGACGAGGTCGGACTCGTCGAACACCGTGGCGGCGATGGCCTTGAGCTCCGAAGCGTCGGCCACCCGGTGCATGCCGCGCGAGAACGAACCGTCGGGAATCTTGACCACCGCGGGAAAGCCGAGCTCCGCCTCGACGCGTTCGATGCCGCGGCGGTCGATGACAATGGTCTTCGGCGTCGGCACGCCGTTGGCCTGGAGGAGCTCCGCCAGGTAGATCTTGTTGGTGCAGCGCAGGATCGATCTCGGGTCGTCGATCACCACGAGATCCTCCGCGTCCGCCTTCTTGGCGAAGCGGTACGTGTGGTGGTCGAGCGCGGTCGTCTCGCGGATGAACAGGGCGTCGAACTCGAGCAGCCGTCCGTAGTCCGCCTTTGTGATCAACTCGACCTCGACGCCGAGCTGTGCGGCGGTCTTCACGAACTTCTCCAGCGAACGCGCATTCGACGGCGGCAGCTTCTCGGTCGGATCGTGCAGGATGGCGATCGAATAACGTGCCGGCGTTGTCGTCCGCTGTTGTCGCCATGCGACCTGGAGATACCGTTCCAGCGCCTGCCGGAACGTCTGCCGTTGGCCTTCGTCGAGATCGCGGATGGCGCCGGGGGCGAGGTCCGTTATTTCCCACTGGCCGGCCCGTTGTCCGAGGGTCACTTTGAGGATCGGACAGCGAAACAGGTCGAAGATACGACCGGCCGCATCCCCCAGGCGGGAGTCGTCCGGCTGGCGGAAGTATACATGCGCGATCACCGGGCTCGATTCGGGTGGCGCCTTGAAGGTCTTCTCGACGAGCTCGTTGACCTCCGGCAGGGCGATGCGCAGCAACCGCTTCCAGTGCAGGTCCAGCATGACCTCGATCGACGGGATCGTGCGATGGCCGCGCCCTTCCGCCAGCAGGGAACAGTAGTAGCCGAGGCTCAAATAGCTGTGATCGCGGCACAGATTGACCACCCGCATGGAGGTGGACTTGGGCGGTGCCGGCTCGCGGATGAAGTCGCGGGCGACGATTACGCGACAGCCCGGCATGTCCCAGGGGAAGTCCTCGGGCCTGTCCACGACGATCAGATGCAGCGGCATCAGCCGGTGCCGTCCGCGCGCGGGCTGATCACCAGCGCCGCCTTCTGCTGGGCGCGGCCGTAGCGCGCCATGCGCCGGAAATCGCTGAGAGGGACCGGTATCTGCATGCAATCGGTGGCCGATTTGTCCTGATCGGGGTCGATATAGGGATCGTGGAGATAGACATATTCATCGTCGAAGCCGGTGACAACGACCCAGTGCGGAGTCCGTTCGCGATCGAATCGCCAGGAGCTGATCAGCACGATCGGAATGCCGCCGGCATCGAATTTCTCCCGCATGGCCTTGACCGATAACGGGCGGTAGCTGATCGGAATTCCGCGCTCCCGCGCTTCTTTGCGGAAATCCTCCTCGACAAGGCGAATGACCTCCTTCTTCTTCTCGCTCCGCACCGAGTCGACGAACAGGGGTGACTGCTGGCTGAGCCAGACCGCCACCGGAAAGCCGCGTCGCGAGACCGCGACGGCAAGCCCCAGCGGACTGCACCCGCCGTGCCCCGACGTCATGTAGATTGTCGTCGACTCCCGCCACAGACGCAGTTCGGCCGTCTGGTCGACGGGGACGTCCGTGTCCAGCGCATGCATGGCCATCAGGATCGCCGCCGGACCGCAGGTGAAGTCGAGGTTCTGGCTGTAATACGGCACCCTCGCGAGGCTCGGATCTGGTGTCGGCGCCAAGGACCGTTCCATGCGGATCGCATCGACATCGTCCTCGTAATAATGATGCTCGACCGCAAACTTGCGATATCCCTCCTTTTCATAGAGGCGGCGCGTCGCCGGATCGTCCTCGCGCACCTCGAGGCGCATATAGGCGGCGCCATGACCGCGCGCCGCTTCCTCCGCGGCGTGCAGCAGTCGGGTCCCCAGCCCGTGGCCACGATGTTCCGGGTCGACCGCGATGGAATACAGCCGGGCCAGCGACGTGCCGCGGTTGAACAGCACCATCGCATAGCCGAGTATCTCCTTGCCGGCGCCGGCCGCAACGACGGTCGCGGCGTGGCCCCGGGTCAGCAGGTAGCGGAAGCTGCGCCGCGACAGCCGGTCATGCTCGAACGACCGGTTCTCCAGGGTCACGAGCGCCGATATGTCGGCCAGTCTTGCCTTGCGGATCTGTGCGTGATGCATCCGGCGGAGTCTCGTCAGCAAACCGCTCAATCGACGACGGCTGGAGGTGGTCCCTGTGGTATCTCGAACCGTGCCGGCGGACCGTATCCCGCGCGCCGGCGCGCGGTCGCATATCAGCATATCAGTGCTGCTTTGGCATCAGATGATTTGCCGAAATACGCAGAATTCAGGCCGCTCACTCTGGCGCCGGATTCGCCTTCCACCATTCATCCGCCCGTCGTTCCGCCTCGGCGAGCGCCTCGGCGTCCATGGCGAACCACAACAGCAGGATGCGGGACGATGCCGAGGCATTGCCGCGTCGACTGGCCAGGGAAAACCACTTGTAGGCTTCCACCGCGTCGGGTTCGACGCCGAGCCCGCCATCGTAGATCACGCCAAGGCGGAACAACGCGTCGACGTCGCCGTTTTCGGCCGCCAGACGGTACCAGGCCGCCGCCGTGGCGCCTTCCGTCGCCACCCCCTTGCCGCTCTCGTACATGAGCCCCAGATTGTACTGCGCGGTCGCATTGTTCTGTTCGGCCGCCAGCCGGAACCAGTGGAGCGCTTCCGCGTCGTCCTTCCCGATCGCGGTTCCTTCAAGATAGAGCCAGCCAAGCTTCGACTGCGCATCGGCGTCGCCCTGGTCGGCCGCCATACGGTACCACCGCGCCGCTTCGGCCCGATCCTTCTCGACGCCCAACCCGGATTCGTGCATCTCGCCCATATTGTATTGCGCATCGATGTCGCCCTGCTCCGCGGCAAGCCTGAACCAGTGAATGGCCTGTCCGTAATCCCGGGCGACCCCTTGGCCGTAACGGTACATGATGCCGAGATTGTACTGCGCGATGACATGCTCCTGTTCGGCTGCAAGGCCGTACCAGCGCACGGCTTCGGCATCATCCTCGGCGACTCCCCTGCCGTTGCCGTACATCCATCCGAGGTTGGTCTGGGCGTCCGCGTTCCCTTGTTCGGCGGCGCGACGGTACCAGCGCACGGCCGCCGCGCTGTCCTGGTCAACGCCTCTTCCCTTTTCATACATCAGGCCCAGATTGTACTGCGCGGTGGGATAGTCCTGCTCGGCGGCCTTCCGGTACCAGCGCACGGCTTCGGCGTTATCCTGCGGCACGCCCCGGCCCCCCTGATGCATCAGGCCCATGGCGTTCTGGGCGCGCGCATAGTCCTGCTCTGCCGCGGTTTGGTACCAGTACACGGCCTTTGCATCATCCTGCGCAACGCCCCGGCCATTCTCGTACATCCAGCCAAGATTGGTCTGTGCACGCGCGTACCCTCGCTCCGCAGCAAGGCGATACCAGCGTACGGCCTCTTCGTCGTCCTGGTCGACGCCGCGGCCGATCTCGTACATCCAGCCGAGATTCGTCCGGGCGCGGACATGGCCCTGGTCGGCGGCACTGCGGTACCAGCGCACTGCCTCTGCAGCGTCCTGCCCGACACCACGGCCGCTCTCGTACATCCAGCCGAGGTTTGTCTGCGCGTCGGCGTCGCCCTGCTGCGCCGCCATCAGGTACCAGTGGGCCGCCTTCTCGTCGTCCCGCTGGACACCCCGGCCATTTGCGTACATGACCGCCAGGTTGTACTGCGCAATCGCATCGCCATGCTCAGCCGCCAAGCCATACCATCGTGCCGCTTCGGCGACATCCTCTGCGACGCCCCGCCCGGTCTCGGACATGTACCCGAGATTGACCTGTGCCGTCACATGACCCTGCTCGGCGGCGCGGCGTAACCAGCGGGCCGCCTCCGCAGGATCCTCGTTTGTGCCGAGACCTGCATCGTAAAGGCTGCCGAGATCGAACTGTGCCTGCGCATGGCCCTGCTCGGCCGCCAGCCGGTACAGGCGCATCGCTTCCGCGTAATCCTGCGGTACGCCGTGCCCGATCTCGTACATATGGCCAAGACTGGTCTGTCCGCGCGCGTAACCCTGCTCCGCGGCCAGCCGGTACCAGCGTACAGCCACAGCGGGATCACCGGTTACGCCCTTGCCGTACTCGTACAGGGCACCGAGGAAAACCTGGGCCTCGGGATTTCCGTCCTCCGCGAGAGGCCGCACTTCCGCATACGCCGTGGCAAAGTCGCCCCGGTCGTATGCCTCCTGCGCCTCATCGATACCGGACCGGGCCGGTTCGATCAGGCAAATCACCAGAAGAAGCGCGACGACAATTCGTTTCATCGTGGAGTCTCCGTCACAGGATGGGTGATGGCCCCGCCGGGCAACTGTTATCGGGATCCCACCGCACATCTCGCAAGCGATTCAGATAGCCGAGAGAAGGTTTCGTTTCGATGAATCCGGCGATACACGCGCAGCCTTCGGCGTGACCGCGGGCAGATCAGGATGCCCCTCCTCAAGCCGTTCGTTTACGTTATAATTATGGTTAACGCCCGGTCCGCCGAATCGTGCCGGCCGCCGTGTTCATCTTGCGGCGCAGTCCGTCCGGGTCTGCGCGTATCCCGAAGGTGTGGAGACTGTCGATATGGCGAACGCGATCACCCTGGCCCGCCTGCTTCTGCTGTTCGTCCTCGTCGCGATGATGTATTTCGCGCCCCCGGCCTGGCAGCTCGTCGACCTGCCCCTGCTGCTGGCCGTCGTGCTGTTCGACTGGCTCGACGGCGTCGTGGCGCGGCGGCGCAACGAATCGACGCTGTTCGGCGCGGTGTTCGACATCGCCGTCGACCGCATCGTCGAGAGCGTGATGTGGGTCGTGCTGGCCCATCTCGGCCTGGTGCCGGTGTGGGTGCCGGTGTATTTCATCGTCCGCGGCCACCTGACCGATTCGATCCGCCAGGTCGGGGCGAGCGAGGGCCAGGCGCCGTACGACATGATGCGCTCGCGCTGGGGCCGCGCGCTCGTGGTCGGCAAGTTCATGCGCGGCATGTCGTGCGGCAGCAAGGTGGCCGCCTTCGGCTGGGCCGTGCTGATGCAGCCGCTGCCGGCACTCGACCCCGCGTTCTGGGCCGCGCGGGGCGCACTGTTCGAAGGCGTGCTGGTGGGACTGGTGTGGCTCGCCGTGTTGGTCAATTTCCTGCGCGGCATTCCCGTTCTCGCGGAATTCTTCCAGCGCGAGGACCCGTTCGCGGGCCTGCGCCGTGCCCCGGGCGGCGCCGAATAGCGACCGCATTTTGACCGATCGCCTTGGGAACCCGGCAATTCTTAACGAAGTTTAAGAGACAAGGCCGTAAAATTCCGCCACATCGACGAGGGCATCGTCCGGCTGCGCCGGGCATGCGTCGTGCCTGTCCATCGGAGTCCGCCCATGGCAAATCTGGTGACGCTCGGCCGTCTCATCCTGCTGTTCGTCCTGGTCGGCATGGTCTACTGGGCGCCGCCGGCCTGGCAGCTGTGGAACCTGCCGCTGCTCGCGCTCATCATGGTGATGGACGCGCTGGATGGATATGCGGCGCGGGCGTTCGGCGAGACGTCGATGTTCGGGGCGACGTTCGATATCGCCGCAGACCGGGTCGTTGAAACGGTCCTGTGGGTCGTGCTGGCCCATATCGGCCTGCTGCCCGTGTGGGCGGCCCTCGTGTTCATCGTCCGGGGCAACGTCGTCGATGCGATCCGCAATTCGGCGGCTGCGTCCGAGGGCGTCGCGCCGTTCGAAATGATGCGCTCGCCGCTGGGCCGGTTTCTCGTCGGCGGCCGCTTCATGCGCGGCCTCTACAACACGGTCAAGACGGCCACCTTCGGCCTTGCCCTGCTGGTGCAGCCCGTGCCCGCGCTGTACCCGTCCTACTGGGCGCAGGTCGGTGGCGCCGCCATGGCTACTCTCAGCGGACTCGTGTGGTGCTCGGTGGCCATGTGCCTCGTACGCGGCGTGCCGGTCGTGATAGAGTTCCTCGCCAGGGGACCGGATTCCGCGGCGGAGCCGGCCCGCGGCTCGACCTATCGTGAGGCGGCGGAGTGAACGCAGCGATTTTCGACGTCGACGGAACACTGCTGACCGGACCGCACAGCAGTGAATCCCTGTTCGTCCGGTTTCTTCTGCGGCGCCGCGTGATCGGCGTGCCGCAGATCGCCGCTGCCGGCCGGTTCCTGCTGGCGAACGCATGGCGCTACCGGCGTCACGTGCTGCGCAAGAACAAGGCCTATCTGGCCGGCCTCGCGCTCGACGAGGTGGCCGCCCTCGCACGCGCGTTCGCGGACCGCGATCTTGCCCGCCTGATCGACCGGGCCGTCCTGCAGCGCATCGAGGAGCACCGCCGCGCCGGCGATGTGATCCTGCTGCTGACCGGGACCCCGGATTTCCTCGCCAGACCGCTGGCGCAGAGGATCGGCGCCGACGGCTGGCAGGGCGCGCGCTATGCGGTCCGGGACGGCCGGTTCGCGGCGGCCCCGCCGGTTCGCCATCCGCTGGGGATCGACAAGATCGCCGCTGCCGCAGATCTGTGCGCGCGGCAGGGTGCCGAGCTTGCCGAGGCCGCCGCCTATGCCGACTCGATTGACGACCTCGCGCTGCTGGCACGGGTGGCGCGGCCGGTCGCCGTTCGCCCCGATCGGCGGCTCGCCCGCGAGGCGCGGGCCCGGGGCTGGGAAATCATCGCGCCGACGGCCTCCGGCGACCTCGACGCCGCACCGGGGGCAACGCGCGCCGCCTGAGCCCGCGCGGTGCGCCATGGCGGGCTTACGCATCCAGGGTTTCGCCTGTACAGTGACGGTCAGGAGCACTCAACCTCCGCCTTGATCGGATGGCAGGCACGGCAGGGATGCGTCGGCGACACTTCATCAGGACGGCGGGCGCGGCGCTGATGGCCGCCCCGTTCGTGATGCGGCGCGAGGCGCGGGCGGCCGGCGGCCGGGTCGTCGTGATCGGCGGCGGCGCGGGTGGCGCCGCGGCGGCCCGACTCCTGGCCGCGGCGGGCAAGGGCCTGGACATCACCCTCGTCGAACCCAAGACGCGGTACGTTACCTGTTTCTTCTCCAATCTGTATATCGGAGGCTTGCGTTCGCTGGAGTCGCTGACCCACACCTACGACGTCCTGTCCGAGCGCTACGGCATCACGCTCATGCACCAGGTTGCGGTGGCGATCGATCCGTCCGCGCGGACGGTTCGCCTCGCCGGCGGCGACGTGCTGTCCTGGGACCGGCTGATCGTCGCGCCCGGGATCGACTTCGAATGGGACGCAATCGACGGCTACGGTCCGGCGGAGGCGGACACCATGCCGCATGCCTGGCAGGCGGGCATGCAGACCGAGCTGCTGCGGACGCAGCTCGAGGCGATGGACGACGGCGGCACCTTTGTGATCGCGCCGCCGGACATGCCGTATCGCTGCCCGACCGCGCCGTACGAGCGGGCGTCGCTCGTCGCCCATTATTTCAAGCGCGAGAAGCCGAAATCCCGGATCATCATCCTGGATTCGAAGAACGAATTCCCGCTCCAGGACCTGTTCCAGGAGGCCTGGACGCGATTCTACCCCGGCATGATCGAGGTCCTGCCCGCCGACTTCGCGGGCGGCATCAAGGGCGTGGACCCGGCGACCATGACGGTCATGGCCGAGGACGAGTCGTTCAAAGTCGCCGTCGCCAACGTCATTCCGCCGCAGACGGCGGGACGGATCGCCGTACAGTCGGGGCTGGCGGACCGGCGCGGCTGGTGCCCGGTCGATCCCCTGACATTCGAGTCGACGCAGCAGCCCGGCATCCACGTCATCGGCGACGCCGCACTCGCCTCGCCGATGCCCAAGGCCGCCTATGCCGCACACCAGCACGCGGAATCCTGCGCGCGCGCGATCCTGGAGGCACTCTCCGGCGAACGGGCCGGGCCGGGCGTCCTCGGCGGCGCGTGCTGGAGCCACGTCGCCCCGGATCATGCGGTGCACGAACGCGCCGCCTTCGCGGTCGTGGCGGGCGCACTGCAGCGTATCGAGCTGGAGATCAGCCCCCTCGGCGAGAGCGACGCGGCCCGGGCCGCCGCGGCACGGGACGGCGAGGCCTGGTACGCCGGCATCACAGCCGACATCTTCGGCTGACCGCAAGCCGGCGTCCCGGCACCGGGCGCAGATGCCGCCAGGCGCAGATGCCGCGGTTCGCAACCCACCGCGATGGCCCGTTGTCGGCGCCCGCAATATCCCGACGACTTTGTCGGACGAAAGGATGAATCGTCCCTCGTGACGTTCGATCGGATGGATCCGGACCGGTCAGGTTTCCGGTGCTGCCCTCGGGCCTCCCGCAGCGCATTCATACAATCTTAAGTACAAAAACGCAGCCGGTTCAATCTGCAAACCGACTGCGTAATTTTATTAAACTCACCCGCAATGGGCGATGGGACCGAGAGGTAGTAAATGTATAAGCTATTGTAAAATAAATGCCTGCAGACTTTCCTCTTGTATCAACGCTTTGTTAATAAGTTTTAAGGCAATCTGCGGTGGCAATTCAGGCACTGTCAAACTGCTAAGGAAGAGGATGGTATGCTACGCGCCATTACAATCATTGCGGTGGGCCTCATAGCCTTTTCAGGAACCCCCGCGATTGCAGACTCTCACGAAACGCCCATCAAGAAGGCCATGCCCGAGATCATCTCGATGATCGTGCAGGACGACCTTATCGAAGCCCTGCGCGCCTCGAACGCCAAACGCAGCAACATGACCCAGTCGGACATCGATCAGCTCGAGGCCACCTGGCAGCGGGAGATCGACAGCTCCAGCCGGCCGCTGATCGAAAGCGTCGTCGACAATTCGCTGGCGGAGCGCATGCGTCAGGTCATCGCCGCGTCCGGCAACAAGGTGAACGAGATCGGCGTGATCGACGCGATGGGTCTCAGTATCGCGCAGTCCGCGCCGAATTCCGATATCTGGCAAGGTGAAGAGATCAAGTTCACCAAGACATTCCTGATCGGTCCGGACGCCATGTTCGTCGACGAGGTAGAGTTCGACAACTCGACGCAGTCGATGCAGTCCCAGGCCAATTTCACTGTCAAGGATCCCGTCACGGGCAAGCCGATCGGTGCTGTCACCGTCGGTTTCAACGTTGACGCGCTCTGATCGGCCAACTCGCTGTCGTCGCGGCCCCGGCCAGCCGGGGTTCGCGACGCGGCGGGCAACAAATGCGTCGCGCGCAACAGCGCGACCGAACACGGTGACCGATGAATTTGCAGAGGGACGAGAGAGGCGCGGGGCGGCCGGCCCCAACCGGTCCCCGCGTGAGGGGATCGCCGATGTGGCGGATGCCGGAGGTGTCCGTCGGGAGGTTTGAACGATGCTATCGAAACTTAGGCTGAAGAGTTTTCAGGGGCGGGCAATCTCCATTGTTGCGGGGATCTTCGCCCTGTCCTTTGCGGTCCTGATCGCCGTCCAGGGCATTCACGAACGATCGACCGCCGTCAGCCGCATCATCGAGAACAAGAGGGTGCAGACGGGGCTCCTCGCCTCCGCCATGTCCGGCGCGCTGCGCTGGCGGCGGACGCCGGTGTTCGACCAGGTTCACGAAACCCTCGCTCTCGACGATGTCGGCGATCTTCTCGCCATCGTCGCGATCAACCAGGCGGGCGAAGCCGTCTACGAGTGGCGGCGCGCCGGAACAGCCGACCTGCTTCCGGACACGCTCGCAGGGGATACGGTCCTGCGCTCGGACAAGGCGGAATACCGGATGGCGGGCGATTACGCCGTCGTATCCGCCCCGTCCGTCTATTACCAGGCCAAGTACAACAAGGTCGTGCCCGCGGGACACGTCCTGATCTTCTGGGATTTCCGGGAGATCGAGGCCGATCTGGCCGCGTCCTTGCAGAGGTCGTCGCTGTTGTCCGCCGCGATCCTGCTGGGATCGATCGTGTTCCTCGTCGTCCTGTTCCGGCGGCTGGTCAGCGCGCCGCTGGCCCGGATCATTTCCCAGCTGGTGGAACTGGCCCGCGCCCATGGGGACGTCACGCTGGCGGATCGGTCGCAGGAAAACGAGATCGTTCAGATGGCCCATGTCGTCCGGGTCTTCCGCGACGCCATCGACGAAAAGGAACGGATCGAGGCCGAGCAAGAGCAGATCGAAGCGGACCTGCGCGAGGAGAAGCGCCGGACCATGGAACGACTCGCGCGGCATTTCGATGCCAGCGTGAAAGCCATCGTGACAAGCGTCTCGACGGCATCGAGCCAGCTTCAGGAAACGGCGAAGTCGATGTCGACCTATGCCGACCATAACAACCGGCAGTCGACCGCCGTGGCCAGCGCTTCCGAGGAATCGTCGATGAACGTACAGACGGCGGCGACGGCGACGGAGCAGTTGTCGAGCTCGGTCCGGGAGATTAACCGCCAGATCACGGATTCGAGCGAAGTTGCTACACAAGCGGCGCGGGCCGCCGAGGATATCGACGTAACCGTCCAGGACCTCGCGCGGGCCGCCGAAAAGATCAGCCAGGTCGTCGACCTGATCAACAAGATCGCCAGCAAGATCAACCTGCTCGCGCTCAATGCGACGATCGAGGCCGCGCGCGCCGGCGAGGCCGGCAAGGGGTTCGCCGTGGTCGCCCAGGAAGTCAAGAACCTGGCCAAACAGACGGCGCACGCGACCGGCGAGATCGCCATGCAGGTCGAGGAGGTGCAGGCGGCGACGGGCAAGACCGTCGACGCCACGCAGGGCATTCTCGGCATCATCCAGCGGATCAGCGACAATTCGGCGGCGATCGCCGCGGCGATCGAGCAGCAGGACTCCTCGACGCAGGAGATTGCCCGCAGCGTCCAGGAGGCGGCGGCCGGAACGCAGGTCGTCTCCAAGAGCATCGAGGAAGTCCGCCAGGTCGCCGGCGAGACCGGCGCTTCGGCCGCCCAGGTGCTAGAGGCGGCGCAGAGCCTGTCCGGTCAGTCCGAACAATTGAACAAGGAGATCGAGGCGTTTCTCGAAGGATTGCGGGTCAATGCCGGGGCCTCCGCCGGCACGGGGTCGCGCGACGGTGCGCGCGACCAGCTGGCAGGCTAGGCGGGGCGTTGTCGCGCAATGGTGAGCAATTTTGGGGAGAACAAGAGGGGAGATTGGCCAAAAAGATTACCGATTATTCAGACGATTATTGGCAAAAAAGGAAGAATTGGAGACAGTGATGAGGAATATTACGTTGACAGCCTGCGCGGGGCTGGCGCTCTTTCTGGCGTCAGGTTCGCCCGTCCTGGCCGAGGCAAGCCTGAGCTTGGTCGGCCACTGGGACAGCGGAGTCGGCGAAGGCACGGAAGTCATCAGCATACAGGGCGAAACCGCCCGCGCCGCGGTGACCAATTCAGCCGAAGGCACAGTCACCATCCTTGATCTGAGCAATCCGGCCGCGCCGGTCGCAGTCAGGGTGGTCGCACTCGCGCTGGCGCCCGACGAGGGCGTCACATCGGTCGCCTTCCATCCCGCAGAGGACTATTTCATCGCCGTTATCAAGGCCGAAGGAACGACCCGCAACGGCCGCATCGAGATTCGTGAGGCCGAAAACGGAGAGCTCTTGAAGGTCCTGCCGGCGGGCTTCGAACCCGATGCGGTGGCAATTGATCGGTTCGGCCGCTACGCGGTAGTGGCGAACGAGGCCGAGTCGTTCAGCTTCGATGCCGCCACGAGGGAATTCGACTCCCCTGACGGCAGTGTCACCATCGTCGATTTGCGCGAGGGGCCGGAAGATGCCACGGCGACTCTCATACCGCTGGCCAGCGCCGACGGAGTTCCGGGCGTTGTGAATTTCACCGACCCGTCACGAGCCTCGGACGAGCGATTCCTCGAGCGCGGTGTCGACCTGAACGGCGACGGCGAGATTGCCGACGAGTTTGAGGGCGGAGTCGGCGGCTTCGATGAGGACGGCAACGGCGTCATCGAGGATCGCGATTTCCTGGCCGGCTATATCGACGGCCACGAAGTGTGGGGGAACGAGGAAGCCGGCGAGCTTGTGATGATCCCGTTGCTCGACAACTCGCCGCGATTCCTCGAGCCGGAGCTCTCGGCGTTCTCGAGAGACGGCAAATATGCTTTCGTGATTCTGCAGGAGAACAACGGCGTCGCCGTGATCGATGTTGTGGCTGCCAGACTTCTCGGCTATTTCGGCCTCGGTACCACCACGCACGACGCCGACATATCGGAAGACGGCGTTGTCGTGTTCGTCGAAGACGCGCTCTTCGCGCTCCGCGAAGCCGATGGCATTGCCATGAGCCCGGACGGCCGGTTCTTCGTCACTGCCGACGAGGGCGATACCGACCCCAAGGCTTCGAAGACCCCGGTCGGCCTGCCGACCGCAGGTGGCCGCACGATCAGCGTATTCGACGCGCAGACCGGCAATCTGGTCGGCGATACCGCCAACCAGATCGACGCAGCCGCATTTGCGGCCGGCGTCTATCCGGACGGCCGTAGCGACAGCAAAGGCGCTGAGCCGGAGAACCTTGTGACCTTCCGGCATTTTGGAATGCCGTATGCTGCCGTCGGACTGGAGCGGGCCGACGCCGTCGCGCTCGTCTCGCTGGCGGATCCCGCGAGACCGACCGTCGTCAGCATTGCCCCAGTCAATCCTGGAACGGCGTTGGGTAGCCAGGCGCCGGAGGGTATCGCGGTTCTTTTGCGGAACGATTCGCTGTTCGTTTATGCGGCCAATGAAGGAAGCGGCGTGATCAGTGTCTTCGAGGTCATGCCGCCGCAAATCGAATTGACGAACGGTCGGCGGCTGGCGAAGGGCCGCAGCCGTCATCGCGGTTCCGACTAGCGCGATCAGCCTGCCGGGGTGCGCCGTGAGCGACGTATGCTCGCGGCGCCCCC
>JBFIFO010000063.1:0-20621 GCA_041602815.1 Alphaproteobacteria bacterium
CCTATGATATCGCCCCGCTCATTCGTCGGCAGCATGCCGGACATCGGACCCATCATGGCTGATTCCAGCTTGGTTGCATCCTTTTGGCCGCTATAGGCTATCGCGATGTCCTGTATCGACAGGCCAGGCTTTCCATCGCGGCCGGCATGTGAATTGAAAATGTGAATCATGGCAAACAGATAGCCGATGCCGAGCACGATCAGCGTGCCGGTGAACAGCGTCCGCATGCTGAGCGGGAATTCGCTGTAATGAAAGAACATCCGGTGCACTTGAACCATCGCCGCATTTCCCCAATTCGATCATCCACGCAAGTGGGTGGTATCCGCGCAAGAAAACATTAACACTTGAACACTTGTACCCCGCAAGACTCGATCCGTCCTGCCCAAAAATGCCGGCCGCGGAATGTTAGTGTTCGACCTAACCGTCGGCCAAGCCATGACCCCCAAATCAATCTTTCCGCCGTGCCATTCCATGAGGCTGAACCGCGCCTTCGTGTCAGCCGTGCTCCCACCAGTAATCCCTTGATCTCGGTCAATATAAGAGATAGGGAAGCGCTCGTCTTGATCTGAATCAATATCACGGAACGAGGCTTTCTGTTATGGTTCCCGCGAAGACATGGCCGGCTGTCACGGCCGGCCCAAAATAAGAAAGGACAATTGCCATGCCTATTCAGCGACCCAAAAGTGTTTCCTTGTGGGTGGCGGCGCTGTCTGTGTTGTTGGGGGGTATGTGGTCGGTTGGCGCGGCCGCGCAGGACGCTGTCAGTTACAAGGAGGACGTGTTTCCGATCCTGGAACTGCGGTGTCTCGAATGCCATGTGCCGGGTGGCGAAGGTTATGAGAAGAGCGGACTGGATCTCAGAACATACGAGGGCTTGATGAAGGGAACGAAGTTCGGCCCGGTTGTCACACCGGGGCGGGCTTTCGAGAGCAACCTGATTGCCGTGATTGACCATCGAACTGACAAGGAACTCTGGATGCCTCACCATCGCAAGCGGATGTCGAAATGCGAACGGCTGCTGCTCCGGTTCTGGGTAAATCAAGGCGCAAATAACAACTGACGTTCCAGGGCTCGTTCCAAAGGCTGCCGGAAAATTCAACAGGGTGCGCCGCATACTCGGCGGCAGGCACAAACTTTTGTGAGTTTTGGCACGGTTCCGGGGGGCCACGTAAATTCAAGGAGTGAAGCAATGAAGACAGTCATGATGATGGTTGCGGCAGCGGGACTTGCGCTCGGCATGGCGGGTTCGGCGATGGCCGCAGGCGATGTTGCGGCAGGCGAGGCCAAGGCGAAGGCCTGCGCCGGCTGCCACGGCGCAAATGGCGAGGGCAAGAAGGACAATCCCAAGATCGCCGGCATGGCGACCGCGGATTTCATAAAGGCGATGAACGACTACAGCTCGGGCGCCCGCGACAACAAGTCGATGGCCCGGATCGCCAAGAAACTCAGCGATGGCGATGTCGCCAATCTGGCCGCCTATTACGCCTCCCTGAAATAGTTCACGCCGTTTCGGCGAGAGAAGACCGGGCCCGTTCGTGCCGGCCGCACATGCGCCGGCGCGGGCGGGCCTTCGCTCGTGCGCCCTTCTGGAAATGACCTGGGTCAATGCCATCGGACTGGCGCCCTGCCATTTTCCCCGCGACCGCGAGGCCGCTCGCCGATTCCGTGCGGCAACGTGACGCGGCCTGGACGGAGCGGAGGTGCCCCTGGCGGCGACAAGGCCTCTTCGGCGGCTACAGAGGAGAAGATAAATGGAACTTGCCGAGAAACGAAGCGTCGCGCGGCGCAGGACGCTAAGGTTGATCGGGGCGGGTATGGCGGCCGGGTTCGCGGCCGTGGCCGTGCGGCCGTTCGCGGCCGGTGCGGCGAACCTGCCGCTGGTCACCATTTACAAGAATCCTGAGTGCGGGTGCTGCGGCATCTGGACGGACTACCTGCGGGCGCACGGATTCGAGGTCGAGGTCGTGATGACCGGAAACATGGATCCCATCAAGCGCAAGGCCAAGGTTCCCCACGACCTGCAAACCTGCCACACCGCCTTCATTGGCAAATATGTCGTCGAGGGGCACGTGCCGCTGCCGGCGATCACGAGGTTGCTCGACGAACGGCCGCAAGTCCTCGGCATCGCCGTTCCCGGCATGCCGGCCGGGTCTCCCGGGATGCCCAGCGTCAATCCGGAGCCCTACCAGGTCTTCACGTTTTCGGCTGACGGAAGCCAGAGCGTATATATGTCGTTCTAGGCGTCCCGGCCTGCCCGAATCGTGCAGCGCAATAAACCGGTGGCACGGCCGTCGGCGGGAGCTGAAGGTGCCCGCGACGATTTGTCCCGCGGGGAGGCTGCGCCACGCGGGTGCTGGACCGCCGGTTGCGGAATGTTAATTCTTTTGACGTAGGTCATACGCCGTGCGTGCGGAAGCGGCTATGGCCTTGAACTTGGTGTCGTACTGATATGGGTTTTTCAGCAATGCCCCTGACGAAGATTCACACTTGCGCATTGGCGCCGCGGTCGCGGCGCCGCCCCGGCCGCGGCCTCGCGGTGGCTCTCGGCGTCGCGGTCCTGGCACTTGCCGGCTGCGCGGGGGGGCCGGACAAGGCGGCCAATAAGGAGACTCCCGAACTCGTCTGGCCGTTACCGCCCGAGCAACCGCGGATCAAATATCTCGGCAGCATTCGATCACGCGAGGACGTCGGGGTCACGAACAAGAAGTCGCTCGCGGGATCGCTGCTCGGCGAGCGGGACGAGACGCCCATCAAGGGTCTCAAGAAGCCCTACGGTGTCCACGTCGACAAGGACGGCCGGATATTCGTGACCGATACGGGCTGGGGCAAGCTGCTGATGTTCGATGCGGCCAACGAAAAATTCGAAATATGGGGCACGGCGGGTCAGGGAACCTTGCTCAAGCCGATCGGGGTGACGTCGGACAGCACCGGCCGTATCTATGTTACCGACGTCGCGCGCCAGCGCGTCATGGTGTTCGACGGCAGTGGCGAGTTTCTGACCGCCATGGGGGCCGCCGGCGAGCTTCAAACCCCTGCTGGAATAGCCCTCAATGAGCGGTCGCGCCGGATATACGTGGTCGATACCAGGAAGCATGATATCGCAGTTTACGACTTCGAGGGACGGCGGGTCTCGACGATCGGGCGTCGCGGCGGCGAGCCGGGCCAATTCAACTTTCCCACCAACGTCGTGGTGGACCGGGACGGCCAGATCTACGTGACCGACTCAATGAACTTCCGGGTTCAGATTCTGGCGCCTGACGGCCGGCCCGTGAAGATGTTCGGCTCAAACGGCGACCGGCCGGGGCAGTTCTCCCGCGCCAAGGGGATCGCGGTCGATTCCGATGGTCATATCTATGTGGTCGATGCGGCGTTCAACAACTACCAGATCTTCGATCCGGACGGCCGGCTGCTGCTCTTCGTCGGATCCATCGGCCAGGGCGACGGGCAGTTCTGGCTGCCCGCAGGGGCGTACATGGCCCCCGACGACAAGCTGTATGTCGTGGATCAATACAACGCTCGCGTGCAGATGTTCCAGTATCTCGCGGAGTCCCCGGCAACGGCGGGGGCCCAGCCCCCGGCGGAAGCACCGCCCCAGTAGCGCCTGCGCGGCGATGAGTCGCAGGGGGGGCCGTTCATCGCTGGCGCCGGGCCCATCCGTAGCGATCGCGAGGCGCATGGGACAGCGGCCCGGGGCCGGCGGCGCCCGCCATCGGCATGCGCCGCGCCGGGACCTTGCGGATTTGATCCAGATCAAATCGAAATTCGTCTTAACACTCTCTTAATCCAACCCGCAGCTTATCGAATGACAGGCACGCGCCGAAGCGGATGTCCGGGCAACGGATGCCAGTCGGCGGGATTTCGTACGGTCGATCATCTGCCCGGGTGTGTCAGAGGAGGAGTAGAATGCCCTGGGGCCGCAACATGCGGATAACGCAACTTGCCGGATTCGGTGCAGTCCTGTTGGTGGGATTGACCGCTGTGTCGCAAGCCGCCAAGGGGCCGAGTGTCGCCGGAACGCCACACGATCTGAGCGGCCGGGGCGCGACCGCGGGAAACGAGATCTGCACCTATTGCCACACCCCGACATCACCCGGTGCGCAGGGCGCCGCCCTCTGGGCGGGGCACGGGCCGTCGGGCGACAATTTCGCGCTGTTCGGTATCCGGGTGGCCGAGATGCCCGTCGACGGGTCCTTCATGTCGCCGCCGCGCGGCGTCACCATGGTCTGTCTGTCCTGCCACGACGGCGTGACCGCATGGGATTCGCTGTTCGCCAATCCGAAGATCACGACAGCAGCAGCCCGGCGAGCCGCAAGCGCGATCGTCGGTGGGGTGAGCGGTGACCACCCGGTATCGGTCGACTACCCGCCACCGTATGACCCGTCGATGCATGTCGGTGCAGGCCAACAGGCCGGCGACCTGCCTTTGTTTAGCGCCTTCGGCGGGAACGGCGGGCTGAACCGGGTCGAGTGCGCCAGCTGCCACAATCCGCATAGCGGACGGTATGGCAAATTCCTGCGCGCCGGCACGGCCAAAAGCGGTCTGTGCAGAAACTGTCACGTGAAATAATGATCGATTTAAGTAAAGGAACGAAATCAAGGATAAGTCACGCGCGCCGAAACCGAATTATTTCGTTGACAAACATGCGGCAAATTGGCGCATGTCTTTGAATAAAAGGGGAGAATTGTATGCAACATTGATCTGGGTCAATAAGAATTCCGGCAAGAGCCGATAGCATCCCACGCGAGCGTACGGCTTTGCGGAGAGATGGTTAACAGGAGCTTGGCGCTCTGGAGAGCCTTGTGTAGATTAACCAAGACTGGAAAGATGGCGATATGAATACCTTGCGATATATCTTCAGTGTAACGGTGGGTCTGGCCACGCTCGGCCTTGCCGGCGCAGCCTTGGCGCAGGACAATGTGACCGGCACCAAGCATGACTTGACGCTCGTTGCGAACACAGTCCATCAGACGAGCACGGCGCAGATCTGTGTCTTCTGCCACACGCCGCATGCCGCGTCGCTGACCGCGCAACCGCTGTGGAACCGCGACGCGTCAGTGCCCGCATACCAGATGTACAATAGTACCTGGAGTTCGACGATCGACATGACGGTCGCCGGCACGCCGCAGGGCGTTTCGCTGGCCTGCCTGTCATGCCATGACGGCACGGTCGCCCTCGACGCGTTCCACAACGCGCCCGGCTCGGGCGGCGGTGTCGCCGGCACCGACGTTTCCGAAGGGTACACCTGGGTCGGCACGGATGTCGGGAACGTGTTCCCGGCGGCAAGCTTTGCCATGCTGGACGTGGATTTGCGAAACGACCACCCGATCTCGGTGACCTACGACACAGCCGCGGACACGGCGTTCAACGCTCCCGTTGCGGGCAGGGTCGGTGGTCTGCCGCTCTATGGTGCCTCGGCCAATCAGGTCGAGTGCGGCACCTGCCACAACCCGCACAACGCCACCAACGGCACGTTCCTGCGTATCAGCAACGCCGGCAGCGCGTTGTGCACGACATGCCATATCAAGTGAGCGTGTGAGCAAAGTGCAGGCCCTGACTCTGGCCAAGCGTAACCGGGGAAGAGGTAGGTGGTATCTCCTGCTTCTTCCCCTGTTCTTTGCGGTATCGTGCAGCGACAGAACCCTGTCGCTGTTCTTCGATATCCCGCCGCCCTCCGAGAAGCCGGCACCTGCGCCGAAGGCGAAGGCACCGGCAGCGGCCCCGGCTGCTGCAGCTGCGTCGCCCGCGGCCGACGTCGTAGAGGCGGAAGGCGGGCCGCCGGATTTCGAGAAGATCTTCGATTGGGAACAGGCCGCGGAGCTGCTGCCCAAGGACGACATCGACGAGGTCGACTGGATGGAGGCGCTGCGCCAGGATATCATCAAGCCGCGTGCGGAAATTACCCGTTACGGAAACCCCAGCGCAAAGGTCTTCAAGTTCGATTTCTTCTTCGCCGGGCCGGACCCGGAAACGGACGCCTATTTCCCGCATTCCGCGCATACCCAATGGCTCACCTGCGAGAGCTGCCACACGGCGATCTTCCCGTACCGTGAACTCGGCCTCGACGGGTCGGACCGGTTCAGAATCTCGATGGACCAGATTTTTGAGGGCCAATACTGTGGCAAGTGCCATGGCGTTGTGGCGTTCGCCCTCGATTCCTGCAATCGCTGCCATCTGAGTATGTAACGAAGAAACACAGGCGCGGGAGACGCGGTGATCATGGGAAATAGGACGGCCGTGCTGTTGCTGGTCCTGGCAGGCGCGACGCTTGCCGGGGGCGGTGCGGTATCAGGCGCACTGGGCGATCTGGTGTTCGAGAGGAAAGGCGGCGAGCAGGGGTCGGCCAGCATTCTGCCTGCGATATTTCCGCACTGGGTGCATCGGGCGCGATTCCGCTGCTACGTGTGCCATCCCAAGCCGTTCGAAATGCAGCTCGGCGCCACCGAAATCACCATGGAGCGGATTCAGAAAGGCGAATTATGCGGCGCGTGCCACAACGGGCGGATCGCGTTCGACGTAAACTTTCAGAGCTGCAGCCGCTGCCACACCGAACCGCCGGAATAGACTTCCGCCCAGGGGAGAAACCGATGCGACGGAAATCAGGAGCACCGCGTTACGTCACCTCAACCCATTCGTAGACAGGCCGGCACGGACCAGACGCAGACAGCGGCCGCCGTCGATCGCCACTTGCGGCACGGTACAAGTTACTGAAAAAAGATGATTTTCGAGCGCTCCAATGATCGCATTCCGGCCCAAAACGTTCGTGTTGATAGTGACGGCCATCCTGGCCGGCACCGCGGGCGCCCGGGCGCAGAATGACTGGCTCGTCTTCTATCCGATCACCGGCGAGGTGATGTTGGGCTATGACGGCAACTGGTCGCGCAGCAACGGTAGGCGGACATCCAGCCAGATCGAATACGAGGAACGCCTCCGCCTCAACTTTGGCGGATACAGCCTTGATCCGCGCATTTTCAATTTCAACCTCTACCTGGAACCGGTTCTAACGCAGACCGACACCAGCTCGGCCACGGGCGGCGAGGACAGCGACAGCACCTTTCTCAACTACAGCGCCCGTTTCAGTCTTCTGCACGGGGCGCCCCGGTCGCCGGTCAGCCTCGCCGGCAGTTTCACCGGCTCGTCCGACGAGGTGGACGGCAGCCTCGGCACCCGCAGGGAGATCACGACGACGACCCGCGGGGCGGATCTGCACTGGAAGTTCAGGCCCTTCCCCTCGACCCTCAGCTATCTGGATCGTTCGCTCGACGAAACCTTCATCTCGCCCTTCGGCGCGCCGGTGGACCGCGAGGAGTTCCAGCAAACGGTTCGATACCGCGGCAGGAGCAGCAAGATGGAAGTGTTCCTAGAGGGTATCGAGTTCGACGACCGAACGGCCGCGAACAAGGACTATGAGTCGCAGGAGGGGCGACTGAGCAACTTCTGGCGATGGGGGAAGGGCAGCGGATTTACCTCCCGTCTGACCTACCTGACCCGTGAGGGGTTCAACGCCTACGACAAGACGACCGTTGACGAATCCCTGCGCCTGCAGCACCTCGAAAACCTGTACACCAACTATGCATATGGTTACGAGCTGCAGGAACGCACGGTCACGTCCGAAAAGCACCGTGGTGATTTCGAGCTGAACCACCGGCTGTACTCCAACCTGACCACCAGTTTCCGGTTGAGCGCGTCGAAGACGGAAGCCGACCAGTTCCGCGACGAGATATATGAGGGCAATCTCGATTTTTACTACACCAAGCAGATCCGGCCCGGTGTCCGGCTGAATGCGAATCTCGGCGGCGGTTACAAGGTCAGCGACCAGTTCAGCGGACAGATCGATTTCAGCGAGACCCAGACCGTCGACTTCACCGGCGCCGTCGCGCTGACCCAGCGTTTCATCATCCAGTCGACGATCGTCGTGACGGCGCCCGGCTGCAGCCCCTGCACCGAGGGTCCGGATTACCTGGTGCAAAGCGCAGGCGGCGATTTCACGCGGCTGTCGATTCAAGGGGGCGGCCGCATCAGCATCAGTCCGCCCGACACGATTACCATCGACTACACCTACGAGCCCCCGACCGCGAAGTACTACAGCATCCCCTACCGGGTCGGTTTTCGCCTCGATTACCACTGGGCTTCCGTCTATCACCGGACCGGCGGCGAGTCGCAGCATTTCATATCCGGTCCGGATCCCGACGCCGTCGGCGACCAGCGGAACGACACGACGGGCGTCGAATTCCGGTGGATACGGGGCACAACGCGGCTGACCGCCAGCGCGGAACGGCGCTTCACCACCAGTATTAACCGCGAGTCGACGGAGTATGCCTTCCGGCAGACGGCCTATCACAATTTCGCGCCCAACCTCGCGGTCAGCGGCAATCTGAGCGAGAGCTTCATCAACGACGACAACGATGTTGCGGCATACAACGCCGACGCCACGTTAAATTGGTTTCCCGTTCGCGGCCTTTCGGTAAGCCCGTTCCTCTCCGCGTTCTACCGCACGACCGAACCGTCGACGGAGGAGCGGTTCTGGCGGGCTGGGGTCAACACGCGATGGAACTGGCGTCGACTCGATATGGAGTTGCGCTATGATCATACGGATCATGAAACCGACACGAATAGCCGGGTCGAAGACCGTTTGATGATGAATGTGAGGAGGCGGTTCTGATGAAACGCTGGCCGGTTGTCTTGCTGCTGTTCGCCCTGGCGACCTGCGCGCCGGGCGAGGATGAGCAGGCGAAGCAAGCCGCCATGTACGAGTCGATCGTCTGGCCCGAGCCGCCGCAGCAGCCGCGCATCCGGCTGGTCGGCATGTTCGGCGAACCGGAGGATCTCGGAATCCGGCGATCGATCTTCAGCCGTTTCTGGGGCTGGATCGCCGGTGCGGCGCCGCGCGAAATGATCCGCCCCTATGCGGTCGCCGCGGAAGGCCGGCGAATCGCCGTGACTGACCCGGGTGTCGGCGTCGTGCATCTGTTCGACACCACGGCACGCAAATACACGCGTATCGACAGCATCGGATCGCAGCTGCTGTCTTCGCCCGTCGGCGTCGCCGTGGACGGCGATACGCTGTATGTCGCGGACTCCGCACTGGCCCGGATTTTCGTGCTCGACGCCGGCGGCAAGCCGGTTCGCACGATCGACGGTCTGCAGAGACCGACGGGGCTGGCCTGGCACGGCGCCAGCCGCCGTCTCTACGCCGTGGACACGACCGGCCATAAAGTCGCTGCCTTCGGCGCGGACGGGCAGCCTCTGTTCGAGTTTGGCCGTCGCGGGGTCGGTGAGGGCGAGTTCAACTTCCCGTCGCACGTAACGATCTGGGGCGACCGGCTGTATGTCAACGACACGATGAATTTCCGCATCCAGATCTTCGATCTTGACGGGACGTTCGTTTCCTCCTTCGGCAGCCACGGCGACGGCTCCGGCGATTTCGCCCAGCCCAAGGGGATCGGCGTCGACAGCGAAGGCCACATTTACGTCGTCGATGCCCTGTTCAACCGGGTCCAGATCTTCAACGAGCGCGGGCAGCTGATGCTGGCGTTCGGCGAGGATGGTACGGGGCCCGGCGGCCTCTGGCTGCCGACCGGCGTGCATATTTCACAAGACCGCATTTACGTCGCCGATTCCTACAACCGGCGCGTCCAGATATTCGAGTTCCTCGGAGGGACATAGGCATAAGTCGTCCGGAGGCATAAAGACAAAATGAATAGATTCGTTTTTGCATTTGCGCTGGCGTGGACGCTCGCCTTGCCCGCGGCCCGGGCGGCGCAGGACGTCGCCAACACCAAGCACAACCTTTCCGCCGTGCCGCCGGTCGGCGTCACGCGGACCTTCGCCAGCGCCGCGGTGGACGAGATCTGCGTGTTCTGCCACACGCCGCACAATTCGCTGCCCACGGCACCGCTGTGGAACCACCTGCCGACCGCCGCGGTCACCTATACCCCCTATGCCAGCAGCACCCTGGCGGCGACGCCTGGCCAGCCGACCGGCAAGTCGCGACTGTGCCTGGCCTGCCATGACGGCACGGTGGCGCTCGGGGCGCTGCAGAATCCGCCGGCCAATAACGATATGGCGGCGACGTTGCTGACCGGGCGGACCCTCCTCGGCACCGACCTGTCCGATGACCATCCGATTTCCTTCGACTACGCTGCGGCAGTGGCTGGCGAGCTGGCCGACCCGGTGGCCATCGACCTGCCGCTCGAGGGCACCCAGCTGCAGTGCACGACCTGCCACGACCCGCACGAGAAGGACCTCGTGCCGTTCCTCCACAAGACGACGGCCAACGGGGCGCTGTGCACGACCTGCCATGTGCGGTCCGGCGCCACCTGGGACTGGGCGACCTCGTCGCACGCCAATTCCCCGGCGGCGACGCCGGTGACCGTGTGGCCGGAGCGCAATCCGGACTGGCCGGGCCCGACGGTGGCCGCGAACGGCTGCCTGTCGTGCCACGATCTGCACACCGCGGCGATGCCGCAGCGGCTGATCACCAAGGTCGAGGAAAACACGTGCTATGCGTGCCACAACGGCACCGTCGCGGCGACCAACATCCAGGCGGAGTTCCTCAAGACGAGCCGGCATCCGGTCGCGCTCAGGACGCCGAATCCGGACCACGACGCGACCAAGGTCGAAAACGTGCTGACCATGCCGATCCATGTCGAGTGCATGGACTGCCACAATCCCCACGCCGTCCAGGCCGCGCCGCCGATGATCACGTTCAACCCGGCCAATATCGGTGCGGCGCATACAACGGCGCCCGCGGCGAACGCGAGGATCAAGGGCGTTACCGGGATCGATGCCAACGGCAACCCGATCGCCGAGATCAACAACCAGTACGAGCTGTGCTTCAAGTGCCACGGCCGGCCCGCGCAAGGCCCGTGCGGCGGAATCCCCACCGACCGCTGCTCGACCGCGACGACGTTTTCGATGGTTCGGCTCGACAACGTCTACAACATCAGGGAAAAGCTCGTCAGTGGCACGCCGGGGCTCGTCTCGTATCATCCAGTCGAAGCGAACGACCCGTCCAACAACACAGCGGTGCCGAGCCTGCGCAACGACGTTCCCGGGATGAACCGGACGACCGGGCTGATCTACTGCACCGACTGCCACAACAACAACCAGTCGGCGGCCGCCGGCGGCACCGGACCGATCGGCCCGCACGGCTCGACCAACAACGCCCTGTTGACACAGAACTACTCGTTCATCCCGACGGTGAACTACACGGCGAACCTGATCCAGCTCTGCTACAAGTGCCATTCCGAGGCGAGCATTTTGTCGGATGCCAGTTTCCGTGAACACCGCCTGCACGTCGAGCAGAACGACAAGCTGTGCATCAATTGCCACGACCCGCACGGCTCGCACAGGTTCCAGCATCTGCTGAACTTCCAGACCAACTCCACGGCGGGCGGGACCTGGACGATCACGACCAATTGCACCGGCGCCCCCGGCTCGTGCGGCGGGGGCTTCACCCAGCCGACCTGGGAGGACCGGGGCGTGTTCAGCGGCGCCTGCTGGCTCGACTGCCACGAGCGCGATAACACGAGGCGCGTAGCGCATGATCCGTTCACCTACTGATAGTGGCCCGCCGGCTGCAGCTGCGGCCCGAACGGAGGTATCCAGGATTTGAGGGGCGCGGCCGCAGTCGTACTGCTTTTGCTCGCCGCAGGCGAAGTCTCGGCTATGACCGCCGAACCTGGCGAATTCCAGGTGACGGAAGCGACAACCGTGCAGGGATCGCTGGCACTGGGGGCGGATGCGAATTCCGGCGGGTTCCTCGTAGTCTGGGCCGACAGTCGCAACGGCTCGGCGGATCTCGATATTTTCGGACGCATGCTGGATCCTGCGGGCGGGGCGCGGTCGCCCGAATTTCCGGTGGCTGTCGCCAGGCGAGGCCAGGCCTTCCCCGCCCTGGCCTTCGATGCGGAGCGGAACCGCTTCCTTGTGGTGTGGACCGACTGGCGCGATGCGTTGGCTGTCGACTCCGACATCTACGGGCGGTTCGTCGCAGCCGACGGCATCGCCGAGGATTCGCCCGTCCCGATTGCGACCGCGCGCATTTCGCAGAAATTCCCGGCCATCGGCTTCGACCCGGTGCAGCGGCGTTACCTCGTCGTGTGGACCGACCGGCGGCATGGTCCTGTGGACGTGCTTTACGGGCGGTTTCTGGCCGCCGACGGCGGCTTCCTCGGCGAAGAATTCCGTATCGCCGCTTCGCAAGGCAGCCAGGAGAACCAATCGGTGGTTTTCGACCGCAATCGCGGGCGTTTTCTCGTCGTCTGGTGGGCGCGGGAGGACACGGCGATTCGGGCGACGTTCATCGATGGCCCGGACACGCCGGCCCGCATACCGACAAACGTTTCAGCAAGCGGCGATCCGCGCCTGGCTTCGAACCTCGCCGTGGCAATCGCGCCGGCGGCGAACCGGTATCTCGTCGTCTGGGCCGCCGACGCCGTTCGGCCGAAACGGGACCTTGATGTATACGGAGTCTTTATGGATGCCGAATCCGGCGATACGGTCGGACGGCCCTTCCCGATCGCTGCCGGTGAAAACCGCGAACACTCCGCCGTGGTCAGCTACGATTCGAGAGCCGGGCGCTTCCTTGTTGCGTGGCTGGAGCGGCGCCGCAATCCCGATGTCTCGGACATCCGCGTCCATGGCCGGTTCGTGGCCGCGGATGGACACGCCGGGGACGGCGTTCTGCTCTCCGATCCGGCAGCGATCGGACCGAAAAGATCGCTCGCGCTCGGCTTCAGTCCGCAGAGTGGGAATATCCTCATACTTTGGGAGGATGGGAGGGATGGTGCGACATCAAGTCGCGGGATTTTCGGCCGCACCCAATAGGAAGGTGGTCGAACCGCGCGCTGGCCTGTGTCCAATACAGGATATAAACCAACGCGCATTACCGCATCTTAACCCCGCGCTGGCCACGATGTCGGCCCGGATGTTCGTTTGCCGCGGAGGAGCCGTGATATGAGATGGATGGTAGTGGTCCTCGGGCTCGCCTGTATTATGCTTGTACCGTCCGCCCGGGCGGCGCAGGACGTCGTGAACACCCGGCACAACCTCTCGACGGTGCCGCCAACCGGGGTCACCCGCACATACGCCAGTGCCACCGTGGACGAGGTCTGCGTGTTCTGCCACACGCCGCACAACGCGCTGCCGGACGCGCAGCTGTGGAACCATGCGCCGACGGCGGAGACGAACTACACCCTCTACGGCAGCACAACCCTGGCCGCGACGCCGATCCAGCCGACCGGCAAGTCGCGGCTGTGCCTGGCCTGCCATGACGGGACGGTGGCGCTGGGGGCGCTGCAGAATCCGCCGGCCGGCAACGACATGGCGGCGACGATGCTCGCCGGGCGGGCGCATCTGACCACCGACCTTTCCGACGACCATCCGATCTCCTTCGACTACACCGCGGCGGTGCCCGGTGAGCTGGCGGACCCCGCCGTCATCGACCTGCCGCTCGAGGGCACCCTCGTGCAGTGCACGACCTGCCACGATCCACACGAGAAGGACCTCCAGCCGTTCCTGCACAAGACGGCAGTCAACGGCGCGCTGTGCACGACCTGCCACGTGCGCTCGGCCGCCAGCTGGGACTGGGCGACCTCGTCGCACGCGACCTCGACGGCGGCGACGCCGGCGACGGTGTGGCCGGAGCGCCGGCCGGAATGGCCCGGCGCGACGGTTGCCGAGAACAGCTGCCTGTCCTGCCACGATCCGCACACCGCGGCGACACCGCCGCGGCTGATCACCAAGGTCGAGGAGAATACGTGCTATGCGTGCCACAACGGCACCGTCGCGTCGACCAACATCCAGGCCGATTTTGCCAAGCTGGCCCGGCACCCGGTCGCGGTGACTCCCAACGCAGACCACGACGCGACGAAAGTGGAAAACGTGCTGACCATGGCGCTGCACGCCGAGTGCGCGGATTGCCACAATCCCCACGGCGTGGCGGCGGCGGATCCGATGATGTCGTTCAACCCCAACAATCTCGGGGCCCCGCGTACCACCGCACCGGCGGCGAATGCGCGGATCAGGGGGGTCACGGGCCTCGATCTGAACGGCAACCCGGTGGCCGATGTCACCAACCAGTATGAGCTGTGCTTCAAGTGCCATGGACGCCCCGGCCAGGGTCCGTGCGGCGGCGCGCCCGGAACCCGGTGCAGCACCGCGAACGGGCGGCAGATGGTGCGGGTGGACGGCGTCTACAATATCCGCGACAAGGTCAACAGCGGCAACGCGGCGCTGGTCTCCTGGCACCCGATCGAATCCAACAACCCGGCCAACAACACGGAGATGCCGAGCCTCGATTTCTCGTCGGATCCCAACCCGCAGCCGCCGATCAACGCGACGACGACGCTGATCTACTGCACCGACTGCCACAACAGCGACAATTCGCCGGCTGGCGGCGGCACCGGGGCGAGCGGGCCGCACGGCTCGACCAACCAGTTCCTGCTGGCCAATGTCTACAACACGATTGCCGACCTCAACTACGTCAACAGCGACTATCGACTCTGTTTCAAGTGCCACAGCGAAGAGCAACTGATCGTCAACGTGGCCAGCGGTTTCTCCCACGACCGCCATGTCGAGGGCCGCAACAAGTCCTGCGTCAACTGCCACGATCCCCATGGGTCGACGGTATCCGGCCGGCTTATGAATTTTCTGCTCACGTCCGACGGCGGCGCGGACACGATAGATCCGGTCGACGGCGGCGGCGTGCGCTGGGTTGACAATGGCCTGTATCAAGGCACGTGCTATCTCGATTGCCACGGCACACGCCATAACCCGAGGAGTTACTGATGAACCGCCTTCTGATCGCCCTTTCCGCACTGCTCCTCGTGGCGGCCGGCCCGGCCGACGATCCCATGGCGCGCGGCGATTTCGTTATCCCTGAAGCGAACGCGATCCAGGCCCGCCCGTCGATCGCTTACGATCCGGGCAGCGACCTGTTCCTGACGACCTGGTCCGACAACAGGAACGCGAAGACGACCGGCCTCGACGTTTACGGGCGGCTGGTCGACGCGCAGGGCCGGCCCGCCTCGCCGGACATCGAGATCGCGCGTGCGAGCCGGGGCCAAGGGTTGAGTGCCGTCGCGTTCGATCCGGAACGCGGCCGCTATCTCGTCGTGTGGACCGACTGGCGCGACGCCGCCATCGACGAGTCCGACATCTACGGGCGGTTCGTCCGCGCCGACGGCACGCTCGACGGTCCGGCCTTCCCGATCTCCAGCGAGCGGGTATCGCAGAAGTTTCCGAACGTCGCGTTCGATCCGGCGAACCGGCGCTTCCTGGTCGCGTGGGGCGACTTCCGCGAGGGCCGGTACGACAAGATCTATGCCCGTTTCGTGCATGCCGACGGCCGCATGGACGGCGAGGCGTTCCGGGTGACGGCGGAGGGCGGTTATCAGGAGCACCCGTCGGTCGCCTACGATTCAAAGCGCCAGCGATTCTTCGTCGTCTGGCGCGATCAGGACGCGACCGGCCGCGGCATCTACGGGACCTTCATCGCGGCAGCTTCGGAGCCCGACCGCGGGCGCATCGAGATCGCCATCGAGGATGACGGCTGCCTGCCGCCGTCGCTGTACGCCGTTGCCTACTCGCCGGTCGACGACGTCATCATGGTCGCCTGGACCAGCGGCTGGAACTACGCGAAGCTTGGGCTCGACGTCTACGGCTCGCTGCTCGACGGCGCGACCGGCAAGGTCCGCGCCAAGCCGTTCCCGATCGCAAAGGAGACCGACTACCAGGAGTCCGCTGCCGTCACATACGATGCGAACCACAACCGGTTCCTGGTCGTCTGGTACGATCTGCGGCGCGATTCAACCGCCCTCAACATGGACATCTACGGGCGCTTCGTCACCACCCGGGGCAAGATGGAGGACGAGTTCCTCGTCTCCAACTACCAGGCGCGCGGACTCAAGCGCTACCCCGCCCTGGCGTTCAGCCCGCGCAGCGACAATTTCCTGATTCTGTGGGAGGACGGCCGCGACGGCCGCGGCCCCGACCGGCAGATCCGCGGCGCCGTCCGCTAACCGACGGACAAGGCAACTCGAAGACGGGTCGGCCGTGAGGCCGACCCTGCCGCTACGCGGCCGCGTCGAGCGCCTGGCCGATATCGGCGATTATGTCGTCGGGATGTTCGATGCCGACCGACAGCCGGACATAGCCGTCGGTGACGCCGGTCGCCGCCAGGTCCTCCAGCGAGAGCTGCGAATGCGTGGTCGTCGCCGGGTGGATCGCAAGGCTGCGGGCATCGCCGATATTGGCGACGTGGTACAGCATCTTCAGGGAATCGATGAAGCGCCGCCCCGCCTCCTTGCCGCCCTTGAGCTCGAACCCGACGAGCGCCCCGAACCCGCCCGTAAGGTACGCCTGGGCGCGCCGCGCCGTCTCGCCCTCCTGGAACTTCGGGAAGATGACCGTTTCGACCGCCGGATGGTCTTTGAGGAACGCGGCGACCGCCTCGGCGTTGCTGCAGTGCTGGCGCATGCGCAGCGGCAGCGTCTCCAGCCCCTGGATGAAGTTGTAGGCGTTGAACGGGCTCATGCAGGCGCCGAGGTCGCGCAGCAGCACGACGCGGGCGCGGATGATATAGGCGATCGGCGCGCCGAGCGCCTCCGGCACCAGGGTCGCCCAGACGGCGCCGTGATAGCTGGGGTCCGGCTGGTTCAGCAGCGGCTGGCGCTCGGGATGCGCCGCCCAGTCGAAATTGCCGCCGTCGACGATGACGCCGCCGATCGAGGTGCCGTGGCCGCCGATATATTTGGTCGTCGAATACATGACGATGGCGGCGCCGTGCTCGAGCGGCCGGCACAGGATGGGACAGGCGGTGTTGTCCATGATCAGCGGGATGCCGTATTCCCGGCCGATGTCGGAGACCTCCCTGATCGGGAACACGTGCAGCTTGGGATTCGGCAGGGTTTCCGCATAGTAGGCGCGGGTCCTCCCGTCCGTCGCGCGGCGGAAGTTCTCGGGATCGGCCGGGTCGACGAAGCGGGCCTCGATACCCATGGTCTTCAGCGTGTTGGCGAACAGGTTCCAGGTGCCGCCGTACAGGTCCGTCGAGCTGACGATGTTGTCGCCGGCCTGGGCCAGGTTCTGCAGGCTGAAGGCCGAGGCCGCCTGCCCGGAGCTGAGCGCCAGCGCCGCGACGCCGCCCTCCAGCGCCGCGACGCGCTTCTCCAGGACGTCGCAGGTCGGGTTCATGATCCGCGAATAGATGTTGCCCAGCTCCTGCAGCGCGAACAGGTTGGCCGCGTGCTCGGTGCTGTCGAACTGGTACGACGTCGTCTGATAGATCGGCACCGCGACCGCCGTGGTCGCCGGATCGCGGCGGTAGTCGCCGCCATGCAGCACGATCGTTTCGGGATTGGTGAAGTTTTCTGACATGAACTGACCTCCCTCAGGGCCGGGTCCCGCCCCGGTATGCGTTGCATTTTTCAAGATTCGCGCGCTGGTCGCAGCGCATCGTATCAGTGCGGGTGGCTCGGGAGTAGCCAAATATCGTTTGCTCAACCCGTCGATTCCCAAGGATTCCGCGGCGAATCCGACGGTCCTCGAAGGACGCAATTTGGCGCAAATCCGCTGGAACGTTTATTGCTTCGATGTCGGCATCATTTTGCAGATTGGGTGTTAGAGATGAAATTTTTGACCCTCTTCTTCAACGCGATGCGGTTGTCAGGGACGATCGACTGCCGCCAGTTCGCCATAGACCCCAGCTACCCGCGGGCGCTGGAACGGGCGCTGTGCGCCGACGTCATGACCTCGCAGCCGGTCCGCGCAGCGGCTGCGCCGCAGACGTCGGGCGGCACCGCCTGGCGGACGGCCTGAGCAGACGATCTCTGGGTGGCCTCGTAGGGGAGGTCAACCCCCAGAAAACGTTTCTGGGGATTATCAGGAGAGCCGGTCCGGACGCGAGTCCGGGCCGGCTCCGCCACCCTCCGGGACCTTCGCAAACTGCGAATGAAGTCGTTGCCGGCGGTCCCGAGACGCGCGGGCCCGAATCCCTTACAAGCTGACGACTATCGCTGCGGCCGGTCCCGGTCGTCGAGCTCCCGTGCCGAAGCGATCATGCGGAGCGCGGTCCCGGCGATGCGGCTGTCCGGGAACTCCGCAAGAGCCCTTTCGTAATAGGCCTTAGCCAAGCCGCCGTTTCCGGTCTGGCTGTGGCAGAACGCGATGTTGACCAGGGCCATCTCGCGGTAACTCATCGCCGAGGACGACAGCAGGGTGATATAGCGATACCTGTCGATCCACTTGTGGCGGCAGAAAAACCGGTAGCTGTTCTCGAACGCCTGCACCGCCTGATCGAACTTCTCCTTCCTGACGAAGGTGACGCCCTTGCGATGATCCGACGCCACCAGGCGTCGGACGATCAGGAACACGATGAGGTAGGTTGCCACCCCGACGATCAGCGGATTGTCCGCGCCGAGGCGATCGGCGACGAGGACGACCAGCGCCCCGGCCGCGAGTTGCGGGACGACCGAAATCCATGCGATCTGCCGTATCATCGGCGGGCCTGACGCCATGTCACGATCTCCCGGGACGGGCGGGACACTGCGCAGACCATACCGGCAAGCCGGCCGCCGCGGCAACTCGGCCGTGTCGCCTCACCGCTGCTCGGTCAGCACCTTCAGGATATCGTACCGGCTGACCTGCCCGACGAGCTTGCCGGCGCGGACGACCGGGAAGCGCCGGAAGTGGCTGTCGAGGAAGGCCTGGGCGGCGCGCACGATATCCAGGTCGGCATCCAGCGTCTCCACCGGTGCGCTCATGAAGTCGCTGACCGGCCCGCCCCAGTCGTCGTGATACTGGGTCGAGAATACGACCTTCAGGCAGTCCTTCTTCGACAGGACACCGACCAGGTTGCCGTCCGCGTCGACCACCGGCGCCCCCGAGATGCGCTTGTCCAGCAGGATCCGGATCGCCTGGTGGATATTCATGTCGGGCGGGAAGGTGATCAGCTGCGTTGCCATGATGTCCGCGACCGTCCGGGTCATCGCTCGTCCCCGTCCCGGCACAGCGGGCAGGCGCTGACGACCGCGTTGCCGCCGCACGAGCCCCTGAGCGGGCCGCGGCCGAGCAGCAGCCCGACGGCAAGCCCGCCGATCGCCAGCAGAACCACTGCGAAGCTCAACAGGAAGATCGTCATGGCGCACCTCCCACGTTACGGCCTCGCAGATATGGTGCGCCGCGTCGCCCCGGCCCACATTTCCTCGCCGATCGATCGCATCGGGTCGCCACGTTTAGCCTCCGAAATCGTCGTACAGGATATTGTCGCGCGGCACGCCGAGCCGGTCCAGCATCGCCTGCACCGCCTCGATCATCAGCGGCGGCCCGCACAGATAATACTCGCACGCCGCCGGTTCGGGGTGCGATTCCAGGTAATTGCGGTAGACCACGTCGTGGATGAAGCCGGTCTCGCCCTGCCATGCATCGCCCGGCGCCGGGTCGGACAGCGCCACGTGCCAGGAGAAGTTGGGGTGCTCGCGCGCCAGCCGCACCATGTCGTCGGCGTAGTACAGGTCGATCAGCGCGCGTGCGCCGTACCAGAAGCTGATCGTGCGCTGCGTCCGGCGGTGCTCCAGCTGGTCGAAGGCGTGCGCGCGCAGGGGCGCCATGCCGACGCCGCCGCCGATCAGCACGATCTCGCGGTCGGTGTCGTGCACGAAGAAATCGCCGAACGGCCCGGACACGGTGACCTGGTCCCCCGGCTTCAGCCCGAACAGCCAGGACGACACGATGCCCGGCGGCACGTCCGACCGGGCCGGGGGTGGCAGCGCCAGGCGGATGTTGAGCAGCAGGAATTCGGTTTCTCCCGGATGGTTGGCCAGCGAATAGGCCCGGGCCACCGGGGTACGGGATCGCGCCGTCAGCCGTCGCAGGCCCAGCCGTTTCCACGCCGCCTCGTGCGCCGGGTCGACGGCGATGTCCGCAAACGGCAGCGTGAAGGCGGGTGCGTTGACCAGCACGTACGAGCCGGCGCGGAAGCTGCGAGTCTGTTCCGCCGGCAGTGTCAGCACGATCTCCTTGATCAGCGGCGCGACCGTCCGGGTCCGGGCGACGGTGCACGTCCAGGTCTCCGCGATCAGCAGCTCCGGCGCCACGGTGACCGCGAGATCCTCGCGCACCACGACCTGGCAGGCGAGCCGGACGCCGGCGGCGATATCGGCGTCGCCGATCGTGGCGCGCTCGGTCGGCAGCACGTCTCCGGCGCCCGTGACGGTGACCCGGCACAGCCCGCAGGTCCCGGCGCCGCCGCAACTCGTCGGCAGGCGCACGCCGCCGTGTTCCAGGGCGCCCAGCAGCTTGTCGCCGAGGCTGGCATCGATGATCCGCTCGCCGTTGACCGTGATATGGGCCACGCCGCGCGGCATCAGGATCGCGCGGGCCCCGAGCACGATGAACGCCAGCATCATGATCAGGCCGGTGAACACCGAGCTGCCGAGCAGGATCTCCGTCATGGCGCGCTATCCGTTAAGTCGGCGCCAGCCCGCTCCCCCACCCGGCCACCCACAGCGTACGATACCGTTGGGTGGCCGGGTGGGGGAGTGGGCCGGTGCCGACTCCATGTAAATGGATAATGCAATGGCCGGCTCACCCGAACTCGAGCCCGCCGAACACGGCGAACC
>JBFIFO010000064.1:0-20528 GCA_041602815.1 Alphaproteobacteria bacterium
ATGCCATGGTGGCGCCGCCGACCCCGTCGCGTCCGGTCTTGGCGCCGAGATAGACCACAGGCATGCCAACGCCAGAGGCGGCCGAGTAGAAGATTTTGTCCGCATCCGCCAGCCCGGCGGCGAAGGCGTTGACCAGGCAGTTGCCGTAGCCGCCGATGCCGGCAACGACTCCCGACACCAGGTGCCGGGTCTTGGGATGGTCGGGGCTGCCGAAGCGCAGCGCGTTCATGTTGGCGACCGGCCGCGCCCCCATGGTGAAGACGTCGCGCAGGATGCCGCCGACGCCGGTCGCCGCGCCCTGGTAGGGCTCGATGAAGCTCGGATGGTTGTGGCTCTCGATCTTGAACACCGCGGCCTGGCCGTCGCCGATATCGACAACGCCGGCGTTCTCGCCGGGCCCGCAGATCACCTGCGGCCCCTCGGTCGGCAGGGTCTTCAGCCAGACCTTGGACGACTTGTAGGAGCAATGCTCGGACCACATGGCCGAGAACACGCCGAGCTCGGTGATGTTGGGCTCTCGGCCCATGATCTTCAGGATCAGGGCATATTCCTCGTCGCTCAGCCCGTGTTCGGCGACCAGTTCCGGGGTGATGTCCGTCGCTTTGGCAAGTGCGGTCATGCGGCCAGCGCCTCCACCAGCCCGGCGAACATCCCGCGGCCGTCGGTCCCGCAATGCAGCGGGTCCACCGCGCGTTCCGGATGCGGCATCATGCCGAGCACGTTGCCGCGCTCGTTGAGGATGCCGGCGATGTTCCGCACCGAGCCGTTGGGGTTGTCGTGCGCCGCGTAACGGAACGCGACGCGGTCCTCGCCCTCGAGCCGGTCGAGCGTTGCGTCGTCGGCGTAGTAGTTGCCATCGTGATGGGCCACGGGCATGGTTACCTCCTGGCCCATCCGGTAGCCGCGCGTGAAGGGCGAGTCGGCGTTCTCGACCACGAGGTCGACGTCGCGACAGACGAATTTCAGCCCGGCGTTGCGCATCAGCACGCCGGGCAGCAGCCCGGTTTCGGTGAGAACCTGGAAGCCGTTGCAGATCCCCAGCACGAGAACGCCGCGTGCCGCCTGCTCGTGCAGCGCCCGAAGCACCGGCGACTGCGCCGCCATTGCGCCGGAGCGCAGGTAGTCGCCGTAGGAAAAGCCGCCCGGCAGCACGATGAGATCCAGTGGGGGGAGCGTCGTCTCACGGTGCCAGATCATCGCCGGCGGTGCGCCGAAGGCGGCGTGCAGGGCCACCTGCGCATCGCGGTCGCAGTTCGAACCCGGAAAGACAATGACTGCCGTTCTCATCTCCGCCCTGTGATTCCCTGTTTCCTGTACATTGCGTCGCCCGGTCAGCCGGTGAACACGCGCCGGAACGCGCCCGGATACTCGGTGACGAGACCCTCCGCATCGACCCGCAACTCGTAGGCGCTGCCGCGGAACAGCGGCTCGTAGCGGTAGACGCCGCCCTCCGGGCCGAGCGGCTCGAGACAGGTATAGCGCTGCCGGACCGGCCGCACACCGTTCAGCGGCACCTCGACGTAGGCAACCGAAATCTCCGCGGACTCGCCGCGCGTAAGGCCGAGCCGTCGGATCACCAGCGAGTTCGTGAACGGGCTGCAGAACAGGTCGATCTCGTGGCATCCGGCCAGCTGCGCCAGCGGTTCATCCTCCCCGTCCCGCCACGCGCAGCTTTCGTCGACGCTGAGCGACATCCGCTCCGGCTGGGGGACATCCGTGAGCAGTTCCACGGCCGCCGAGCGCATTTCCCACGCCGGGTTGATATGGATCACGTAATGGATGCGGTACGGCGGCGACTCCTCGCCGCACCCGAGATAGAAGCCGTCCGCAACATAGCCGTCGTCGCTGCGTGCCAGCGTCAAGTGTTCCATCCCCGGGCCGGTCAGGTCGGACCAGATGAACTCGCGGCGGCTCATCCTTCCAGATCGATGTCGTAGTTCTCGATGACCGTGTTGGCGAGCAGCTTCTCGCACATCGCGTTCACCTGCGCCCGCGCCCTGGCCGGATCGGACTCCGCAAGGTCGAGCTCGATCACCTTGCCTTGGCGGACCTCGCCGATGCCTTCGAACCCGAGGGATTCGAGGGCGTGTCCGATGGCCTTGCCCTGGGGGTCCAGCACCCCCGCCTTCAGCATGACATGAACCTTTGCCTTCACCGATCCCCTTCCTGTCCTGCGTTTCCGTCGTATCGGCGGCCCCCGGCGACGTTACTGAATGACTTCCGGCGCCTTTAGATCGTTGGGGCCTCCCTCCGGGAGAATGCCCAGACGCCGCGCCACCTCCTGGTAGGCTTCCTCGACCTTGCCGAGATCGCGGCGGAACCGGTCCTTGTCCAGCTTCTCGTTGGTCTTGATGTCCCAGAGGCGGCAGTTGTCCGGGCTGATCTCGTCGGCCAGCACGATGCGCATATCGCCGTTCTCCTCATAGAGACGGCCAAATTCCAGCTTGAAGTCGACCAGCTTGAGCCCGACGCCGAGGAACAGGCCTGTCAGGAAGTCGTTGACGCGCAACGCCATCGCCAACATGTCGTCGATGTCCTGCGGCGTTGCCCAGCCGAAGGCGGTGATATGCTCCTCCGATACCAGCGGATCGCCCAGCTCGTCCGACTTGTAGTAGTATTCCACCACCGAACGCGGCAGCGCCGTGCCCTCGGCGATCGCGAAGCGCTTGGCGAGCGATCCGGCGACGATGTTGCGGACGACCACTTCGATCGGGATGATCTCGACCTCGCGCACCAGCTGCTCGCGCATGTTGAGGCGGCGCATGAAGTGGGTCGGCACGCCGATCTCGGCGAGCCGAAGCATCAGGAACTCCGAAATCCGGTTGTTGAGCACGCCCTTGCCGGTGATCGTGCCCTTCTTCTGGTTGTTGAAGGCGGTGGCATCGTCCTTGAAGTACTGCACGAGCGTGCCCGGCTCGGGCCCCTCGAACATCACCTTCGCCTTGCCCTCGTATATTCGTCTGCGTCTGGCCATATGACTTGGAATCCAAAGCGGCGGCCGCTGCCGCCCGCGGCGCTTCCGCGGGCGTCGGCGACGCCCGGTGCCGATGGCGCAGGTATAGCAACTGTTGCCATGCGGAACAATGGCCGATCCGGCGACTGCGCCGCTTGGCGCGTGCCGCCGGTCCCGACGCGTCGATGTCGGCTGCAAGCGGATACCAACGCGAAATCGTGACTGCCACGCACCCGGGCAAATGCGGTATGCTGACGGCGGCGCGCCGGTGACCGGCGATTCGTTGGCGGGGGAACATGCAGAGGCTGGCCATCTGTTTGCTTGCGTTGTCGATCGCTATGCCCGTGCAGGCGCAGGAGCGGCCCGTGGATCTGGAGCTTGCGCTCGCGGTCGACGTATCCGGATCGATCGACCATGTGGAGGCGATCCTCCAGCGCGAGGGTTATATTGCGGCCTTCCGGCACCCCGATGTGATACGCGCGATCGAACACGGCATGCTCGGCCGCATCGCCGTCGGCTATTACGAGTGGGCCGGTTACGGCCATATGCGGGTGATCGCCGGCTGGACGGAGATCAGCGATGCCAAGACCGCCAATGCCTTCGCCGACATGCTGACGGTGAATCCGCCGCAGACCGCGTACCGCACGGCGATCGCCGCGGCCATCGACTTCGCGGCGGGCTGGTTCGACGGAAACGGGTTCGAGGGAACGCGTCGGGTCGTCGACATCTCGGGCGACGGACCCAACAACTGGGGCGGACTTGTCGTGCATGCCCGCGACCGCGCGGTCGCCAGGGGTGTGACGATCAACGGCCTGCCCATCGTCAACGAACGGCCCAGCATCTCCGGCCGGCGGCAGATTCCCAATCTCGACCTCTATTACCGTGACTGCGTGATCGGCGGGCCCGGCGCCTTTATCGTCGTCGCCAACACGTTCGACGAGTTCGCCGTCGCGGTGCGCAAGAAGCTGATCATTGAAATCGCGGGCAGGGCGGACCGGCTCGGCCCGCGGCTGGTCCCAGCGCAGCTGGCACCGCCCGAGCGGTTCGCTCCGCCCTGCGACATCGGCGAGCGCCGCTGGGACGATTACCAGGATTTCTAGGAATGCGGATGGAGGCGGCGCAATCGCTGGTCGCTCAATGAACAGATCCGTGGCCATTATCTTGATCTTGTTTGCCGCGGGTATCCCGGGCCCCAGCCTCGCCGGCCAGCCGGTCGATCTCGAACTGGCGCTTGCGGTCGACGTCTCCGGCTCGATCGACGAGGAAGAGGCGCAGCTGCAACGTGACGGCTACGTTGCGGCGTTCCGCGATCCGGCGGTGATCCGGGCCATCGAGCACGGCATGCTGGGACGCATTGCGGTGGCCTATTACGAATGGGCCGGCGCCGGCCGCGTCCGGGTAATCGTCGACTGGACGCTGGTCTCGGACGCGGAGACCGCCCATGCCTTCGCGGGGCTCCTGACGCTGGAGCCGCCGCGCACCGTCCGCCGCACCTCGATTTCCTCGGCCATCGATTTCGGCGTGCCTTACTTCGAGCGCAACGACTTCGACGGTACCCGCCGGGTCATCGACGTTTCCGGCGACGGCGCCAACAATTCCGGCGATCTCGTGACCCGCGCGCGCGACCGTGCGGTGGCGGCCGGCGTAACCGTCAACGGCCTGCCGATCATGAACGGGCGGCCCGGCCCGTTCGGCTGGCCGCCGATCGAGGATCTCGACCTGTACTACCGCGACTGCGTGATCGGCGGCCCGGGTGCGTTCCTCGTCGTTGCCAACTCGTTCGACGAATTCGCTGAGGCGGTGCGCCGCAAGCTGATCCTCGAGATCGCCGGAACCGGCGCGGCGTCGCCGGCGCGCGTCGTGCCCGCGCAGCTGGCGCCGCAGCGCAAGGCCCCGCCCTGCAACATCGGCGAGCTGCGAATCCAGGGCTTCGACGACAATTGAGTCGGTCGCGGCGCGCGGCATTGCCGCAGCGGCAAGCTGATCCACGTCAATGCAGCGTGAACCCGGCCGCGCGATAAGGGCAGCACTTGCGTAACGATTCCGAGGCAATCTGGCCTCATACAGGTTCCCGAAAAGGATGGTCTTGTGAAAACACTTTTTGTTTCTCTGATCGCGCTCGTGGCGATGGCGACGACGGGTGTCGCGGCGCCGCTGACGAGTCCTGCATCGCCGCCGGAGTCGCCGCACCCGGCGGTTATCCCGGTCGGCCAGGATACGTTGCCGAACAGCGGCAAGGTGACCGAAGTCATCCCGGCGGGCTCGTACACCTATCTGTACGTCACCAAGGACGGCAATAAGACCTGGTTGGCGATCCCCCGCCGCGACATCCCGGTCGGGACGGAAATCGAGTACGGCGACGGCGCGGTAATGAAGGATTTCCATAGCAGCTCGCTCAATCGGACCTTCAAGGAGGTGCTGTTCCTCGACGGCGTCGTGGCCGCCGGCCAGCCTGCACTGGCGCCGCCGCCAGGCCATCCGCCGGTGCCGGCCGATCCGGCCGCGCAGGAGAACCTGCCGAACGTCGGCAAGGTGAGCGAGTCCCTGGCCGCCGGCTCCTACACTTACCTGCACGTTGCCGGCGACGGTGGTGATGCATGGCTGGCCATCCCGCGCCGCGACGTGCCGGTCGGGGCCCAGGTGCGCTACGCCGACGGCATGGTCATGAAGGATTTCCACAGCCGGGCGCTCGACCGGACCTTCAAGGAAGTGCTCTTCCTCGGCGGCGTGATGGTGACGGCGGAGTAGGCGGCTGGCGGGTCCGCGGCCGGTCGGGATGTCGTAATTCGCTTGACATCCCGCTGCCCCGCCCTCACATACCCGTCACATTTCTCGCGAACGCGCGATGCGTTGCCCTTCCGTTGGCGGCGCAAGTCCCGAGACATTACACCTCAACACACCGTTCATTCCGATTGCGCGTGGATGACGGCGACGCGCCGTGGCTGGGCGTCGCATGCCGTTTGACGCGCGTGCGGCAGCCCTCGGGGCGCAGAAAGATTATTGCGTTTTGACCCAACAGACATTTTCCGGGCTCGGCCTTGCCGCGCCCCTGACGCGAGCCCTCGCGGCCGCGAACTACAGTGACCCGACACCGATCCAGCGCCAGGCGATCCCCGCGCTGCTCGACGGCCGGGACATCCTGGGCCTGGCCCAGACCGGCACCGGCAAGACCGCGGCCTTTATTTGCCCTCTGCTGCAACGCCTGACCGGAGACCGCAAACAGGCCGGTGCACGCGCTTGCCGGGCGCTGATCCTGGCCCCGACCCGCGAGCTTGCGATTCAGATCGGCGAATCGATCGGCAGCTACGCGCGCTTTGTCTCGATCCGCCATACCGTGATCACCGGCGGCGTCTCGCAGCACCGGCAGGTGCGGGCGATGCAGCGCGGCGTGGACATCCTCGTCGCCACCCCGGGCCGGTTGCTCGACCTCATCAAGCAGGGCCATGTGGCGCTGCATTCGGCGCAGCATCTTGTCCTCGACGAGGCCGACCGCATGTTCGACATGGGCTTCATCCGCGACATCCGGAAGATCGTCGCGCTGCTGCCGCGGCGGCGGCAGACGATGCTGTTCTCGGCCACCATGCCGCGCGAGATCGAGAGGCTGGCGCGCGAGATTCTCGACGATCCCGCCCGCGTCGAGGTGACGCCCGAGGTGGTGACGGTCGACCGTGTCACGCAGCATGTCTATCACGTCCCGGGACCGGCCAAGCGCGGCCTGCTGGTGGATCTGATGGCCGATCCGGCTCTGTCGCGCGTGATCGTCTTCACCCGAACCAAGCACGGCGCCAACCGGCTGGCGGGCCAGCTGGTGAAGAGTGGGGTGAACGCCGATGCGATCCACGGCAACAAGTCGCAGAGCGCGCGGCAACGGGCGCTGGAGAATTTCCGCGACAGTACGGCCCGGGTGCTGGTCGCCACCGATATCGCGGCGCGCGGCATCGATGTCGACGGGGTCAGCCATGTGATAAATTTCGACCTGCCGATGGAGGCCGAGAGTTATGTCCACCGCATCGGCCGCACCGCGCGGGCCGGTGCGTCGGGCATCGCAATCTCGTTCTGCGATCCGTCCGAGCGCAAGTATCTGCGCGACATCGAGCGGCTGATCCGGCGTCCGCTGGTGGCCGCCAATAGCGATGACGCGGCCGGCGCGGGAGTCCGCGAGCCGGCTTCCGGCAAGCGTGGGCGCGACGACTCGCGCCCGCAGCCCGCGCAGGCGGAGGACGGCGGCCCGGCCCGAAAGGGCAAGAGGAAATTCCGCCACGGCCGGCACCGCCGCCGGGCGGCATAGGGACCCCGCATTGGCGACGGGCCGATGAGCCCAACCTGGTGCATGGCACCGACGGTCGACCGCTGCGCCGCGAAGGTCGAAGATATGACCAGATATTTCTGTATTATGTTCGCTTAATGAATTGTTTTCGGCCGGTTTTGAGGCGCCTCGGGGCGAGATGCGTTCGCAGGGCCGGAAACCCGCGGAAAACCCTAACGCATGGGCTCGTTCCAAACCGATTGACCGGGCGGATCGGGCCCGTGTTCAGAACACCCCGGCCTCGAGGCCGGCGGCCATCGCCGCGCCGAGCTCCTCGCATTGTTCTGCGAAGGCGTCGTCCCAGTCGCCACGGCAGATCAGCGGCGCCTGCACGAGGCGCCAGCGCAGACCGGTGAGGATCGACTCGATGGCGCGCCGCGTGCCGGTGCCGTCATGGCCGGCGCGAATGTAGACGGCGCAGGGCAGCCCCTGGGTTTCCTCGAGGCACGGGTAGTAGATGCGGTCGAAGAAGTCCTTGAGGGCGCCGCTCATGTAACCGAGGTTTTCCGTGGTGCCGAGGATGATCGCATCGGCCGCCCTGACGTCCGCCGGCTGCGTCTCGAAGGGTGTGAGCACGCGCACTGAAATGTCCACGATATCGGGGTCGCGCGCCCCCGCCGCGACGGCGTCGCGCAGCCGCACCGTGTTCGGCGACGGCGCGTGGGCGACTATGAGCAGGGTCTTGCCGGTCATGCCCTCTCCGGTCCCGGGCTTGTGCTGGCGCGGCCCCCATGATAACCGCCACGCCGTGCGCATGACAGGGCCGGCGCACGGCGCCGAGGCAGGGCAACGGAAGGGGCCAGGGGGTCGATGACGGCGGATGACAGCGGACCGGCGTCGGCGCCGGTGACGTCGTGGCGCGGCGAAGCGGCGGCGGCGCTGCGCGCGGTCGTCCCGGCGGCGGTCAGCATGGTGCCGTTCGCGCTGCTGATCGGGTTCCTTGCCCGCCAGAATGGCCTGTCGACGGCCGAGGCGCTGCTGATGAGCGCGATGGTGTTCGCCGGCAGCGCCCAGTTCGTCGCCCTCGACCTGTGGACCTGGCCGGTCCCGGTCGCCAGCCTCGCACTGACCGCATTCATCATCAACGCCCGCCATATCCTGATGGGGGCGGCGGTGATGCCGCACATCGCCGGCTGGCGCGCGCGACAGGCCTATCCCGCACTGTTCTTCCTCGCCGACGAAATCTGGGCCCTGTCGATGGCACGCGCCGGTGCGGCGCCGCTGCGCCTGTCGTACTACGCGGCGCTGGCAGCGCCGTTCTACCTGACCTGGGTGACGATGACGACCCTTGGCCACCTGATGGGCGCGGCGATTCGCGATCCCGCGCGCTTCGGCTTCGACTTCGCGTTCACCGCGATCTTCCTGGTCATCCTGTCGGCGTTGTGGCGCGGCAAGGGAACGCTGTGGCCGTGGCTCGCCAGCGCCGCCACCGCGGTCACCGTGTGGTATCTTGTCGCGGGGCCCTGGTATATCCTCGCCGGCGGCGTCGCCGGGGCGGCAGTCGGCGCGCTGCAGGGAGTGCGCGACGATGGCGGTTGATCCCATGGTGCTGGCCGCCATCACGGCGATGGCCGGGGCGACCTATTTCACGCGCATCGCCGGCTTCTGGCTGGTCCGCCGCGTGCGCCTGCGCGGCCCGCTGGCCGGTGCGCTCGCCGCCATGCCGGGGTCGATCCTGGTGGCGCTGATCGCGCCGACCGTGCTGACCACCGGCCCGGCCGAATCTGGTGCGGCGCTGGTCACCGTTCTCCTCGCCTGGCGCCTGCCGCCGCTTATCGCGATCGTCGGCGGCGTCGCCTCGGTGGTCGCGCTGCGGGCGCTGATCGGTTGAGCCGCGGCACCGCATCGCGGCGGCGCGACCGGTGCTGGACAACGGCCCGGCGACGCGGATAGCCTTGCCGGTCCCCCCGCGTTTCCGCATCGACCCGGAGTGCAAAATGACCCGCGGCTTCCTGTTCCGCAACGGTGCGCCCGGCACCCACACCGACTCGTACTACGCGGCCACCGCCAACGAGGTGGCGCCGTTTCCGGAGCTCGATTGCGATACCGGGTGCGACGTCTGCATTGTCGGCGGCGGGTTCACCGGACTGTCGGCGGCCCTCGAACTTTCGGAACGCGGACTCGACGTGGTGCTGCTGGAGGCGCATCGCGCGGGCTGGGGCGCATCGGGGCGCAATGGCGGGCAGGCCGGCTCCGGCCAGCGTCGGGACCAGGGCTGGCTGGAGCGTGCGTTCGGCCGCGACGATGCGCACCGGCTTTGGGACATCGCGCAGGCTGCGAAGGCGCTGATCCGGGACCGCGTCGCCCGGCACGGCATCGCCTGCGACCTCAAACCCGGCATCCTTCACGTCAATCACAAACGGAGCTTCGTCGCCGAGAACCACGCGTATGTCGAGAAGCTGCGGACGGACTACGGCTATGCGGACATCCGCGCGGTCGGCGACGACGAGGCGCGCGAAATGCTGGGCACCAAGCTGTACTACGGCGGCTGGCTGGACATGGGTGCGATGCACCTGCACCCGCTGAACTTCGCCCTTGGCCTTGCCGAGGCGGCGCGCGCTGCCGGCGCCCGCATCTTCGAGCGCAGCCCGGTGACCGCCATCGCAGCCGGCGAGCCCGCCGTCGTGCGCACCGCGCAGGCGTGGGTGCGGGCGCGCTTCGTTATCCTCGCATGCAACGGCTATCTCGACGGCCTGTCGCCCGCCGTCGCCGCCCGCGTCATGCCGATCAACAACTTCGTCATCGCCACCGAGCCGCTGAGCGATGCGCGGGCACGGCAGATCATTCGCGACGACGTGGCGGTCACCGATTCGAAATTCGTGATCAACTATTTCCGCCTGTCGGCGGACAAACGCCTGCTGTTCGGCGGTGGCGAGACCTATTCCTACAATTTTCCGCAGGACATTAAGGCGTTCGTCCGTCCCTACATGCTGCGCGTCTACCCGCAGCTGGCCGACGCGCGCATCGACTACGGCTGGGGCGGCACACTCGGCATCACACTGAAGCGAATGCCCTATTTCGCGCGGATCGAAGCCAATATCCTGACTGCCTGCGGCTATTCGGGGCACGGCGTTGCGCTGGCGACGCTGGCCGGGCAGATCCTGGCCGAGGCGGTCGAGGGCACGCTCGGGCGCTTCGACGTCATGGCGCGCATCCCGACCCGCGCCTTTCCCGGCGGCACGCGGCTGCGCTATCCGCTGCTGGTACTGGCGATGCTTTGGTACGGGCTGCGCGACCGGCTGTAACGCCGGAGGTCGGCGGTGGTTCAACGTTCCGCGGACGCGTCGTGCCCGGCCATCTGTTGCCCAAACGTCCGCGCGATGAGGGCGACAGCGGTGCCAACACCGTCTTCTGCGCGCATGATTGCGGCGGCCGCCTGCACCCGGTCCTTCATCGAGGGCGAGCCCAGCACCTGCGACAGGCGCCTGGCAAGAGCCGGCGCTGTCAGCGATCGCCACAACAGCGGCGCCGGGGCAACGCCGATCCGGCGCAGCTGGTTGCACCAGAAACGCTGCTCCTCGGTGTGGGCCACCACGACGGAAGGGACACCGGCCAGAGTTGCGGCATGCGTTGTTCCGGCGCCCCCGTGATGGACCACGGCGGCGCAGCGCGGGAACACGCGCGCATGTGGCAACGCAGTCACGAAGTGGATCGAAGACGGCGTTTTGCGCGCGGCGTCGGGCATGGTGGGCAGCTGGACGATCATCCGGCACTGAGCCGCCCGCGCCGCGTCGGCCAACAACTCGATGTGACGGTCCAGGGCGTCTCCGCGCCACGGCGTCGCGCTGCCGAAGGTCGCAAAGACGGGTGGCGTGCCGTGGTCGAGGAATCGCTCGAGGTCGGGTGTCAGCTCGTGATCGTGCCCGCTCATGCGGGGCATGCCGAAATGCCCGCAGACCTGGTGATTCTCCCCCCAATCGTCCCGCCGGCGGCAGAATACGGCGCTGACGGCGATCAGGTTGAGATCGGGCGAGGTCCAGACGTCGTCGAGGAGGTCCCTTGCCGGTGCAAGGCCGTTGCGGACGCGAAGGTCGTCAGCGAAGTGTTTCAGATACCTGTTGAACAGGTATCGCGCCAGTCGCCAGGACAGTCGGTTGCCCAGCCGGCCGAGGTCGGGCAGTCCCGCCGGCGGATAAGAGCGCGACGAGATGATGCTGTGCACGAGCGCGACGCTGGCGTATGGCCGCGCCGCAATCTCGGCGGCAATACGCAGCGGGTAGTGGAAGAAGTGTCCGACGACCAGGTCGCTGTCCTGGCACAGCGCCTGGGCCGCATCGAACATTTCGTCCGCCGCCGGGAAAAAGACCTCGGACGTGATCGCCCGCGCCTGCCGCAGGGGATTGGCCTCCCGGAACACCTTCTCACCGATCCCTTCGGCCTCGTCGAGGTCGGAAATGACCGGCGATGCCACGTATCGAAGATCGATCTCCAGCTCGGCGGCGACGGCGTCGTAGTCGGCGCGAAAGACGCTGGTGACCAACAGCGTGACCTCGTGCCCCGCCGCCCGCAGCCCTCCCGCGAGCGCCATAAACGGCCGGATGTCGCCGTGGCTGCCCCAGGTCTGGATTCCGATGCGCATCGCGCCTCTCAGTGCAGGGTCGTCGGCGTTACAGCCGCAACACCATGCGGCTCAAACCGTGCGCAGGTACCACTCGTAGTCGAGCGGCTGGATGCGCGCCTTGAAGGCGTCGCACTCATAGCGCCGCACGGTCTCGTAGACCCCGTGATACTTTTCGCCGAGATATGCGCGCAGGATCGTACCGTCGCGGAACCGGTCGAGCGATGTGAACCAGTTGAGCGGCAGTTCGGGCAGACCTTCCGGGTCCTGGTCGCCGTCGCTGGCCGGCGGCGGTGTGATCTTCTCCGTCATCCCATAGTGGATTCCGGCGAGGATGGCCGCGGTCACGAGATACGGGTTGGCGTCGGCGCCCGCATTGCGATGCTCGATCCGCATCGCCTGGTCGTCGGACGGCGGGATGCGGATGCCGGCGGCGCGGTTGTTGACGCCCCAGGACGGCGAGACCGGGACGAACAGTCCGGGCCGGAAGCGGCGGTATGAATTGGCGTTCGGCGCGAAGATCGCCATGCTCTCGGCCATGCACGCGACCAGGCCGCCGACGGCGTTGCGCAGCGGCGCACCGACCGCCATGCCGTTGATCTCCTGGCGCTCGCCCGTGGCGAAGGCGTTGCGCCCGTCCCTGTCGTACAGGCTGACATGCACGTGGGTGCCGCTGCCGGCCAGCTCCTCGAACGGCTTGGCCATGAAGCTCGCGACAAGGCCGTTGCGCCGCGCCACCGCCTTGACGACCCGTTTCAGCATCACCGCGTGGTCGCAGGCATTCAGCGCGTCGGCATCGTAATGGAGGTTGATCTCGTACTGACCCGGGGCGTACTCCTTCGAGGCCGCCTCGGCCGGGATCCCCTGGATCTCGCAGCAGTCAGCCACCTCGGCGAGGAAATCCGAGAAATCGTAGAGTTCTTCCATCCCGGCCACCTGGGTGGTGGACTGGCGGTAGCCGCTTTCCTCCGAGAACGCCGGCTGGGGCACGCCACCCGGCTTGCGCCGGCGGTCGAGCAGATAGAATTCCAGCTCGATCGCGATGTTTGGTGTCAGGCCGAGTTCGCCGAGGCGGGCCACGGTCGCGGCCAAAATCGCCCGCGGGTCCGAATAGAGCGGCGCGCCGTCGTCCTCGGTCATCGATACGATCACCTGGCCCAGCGGCTGCCCGGCCCAAGGGACCGGCGCCAGCGTCCCCGGCGCCGGTACGCAGAACTTGTCCGGATCGCCGTCGGCGATGCCGTACCGCATGGTCGGGACGTTCTGTCCGGTCACGTCGAGGATGTAGAGCGAACCGGGCGCCCGCACGGTGCCGGAATAGAGTTTTCGGAAACTGTTCAGCGTCAGCCGTTTGCCGCGAAGGATGCCGCACATGTCGGGCATCAGAAGCTCGACGGCCTTGACGCCGGGATTCGCTGCAAGGAAGGAGTCCGCTTCCGACATCCCTGTATTCTCTGGCATTGCCTGCGCTCCGGTCCTTGTATTATTTCGCAAACCGAAGCATCGTGCCCATTCGCGGCGCGGCGTCAAGAGCGTGCGCAGCCATCGGTACGCGCGTCGTCGCGGCGTGCTGTCGCAACAACAAGAAGGTTCAGTATGTCATCCCTCGAAGAGTGGATCAGATCGCGGCAGATCGAAGAGGTCGAATGCCTGGTGCCCGACATGTCCGGCGTCGCGCGCGGCAAGATCCTGCCATCCGAGAAATTTCTGAAAGGCGCCGCCGAAGACGGCTTGCGTCTGCCGGAGGCGGTCTTCGTGCAGAGCGTGACCGGCGAATACATGCCGATCTCCGAGGTGGCCGCGCCCGAAAATTCGGACGTCTGGCTGCGGCCCGACCCCTCGACGATCCGCGTCGTGCCCTGGTACGAGGAGCCGACGGCGCAGGTGATCTGTGACGCCTTCTATCCAAACGGCAAACCGGTGAACATCGCGCCGCGCGAGGTGCTGCGGCGGGTGCTGGCGCTGTACGAGAAGCGGGGCTGGGCTCCGGTCGTGGCGCCGGAGCTCGAATTCTATCTGGTCAAGGTCAATACCGATCCCGATTATCCGCTGGAACCGCCGGTCGGCCGGTCGGGCCGGCAGGAGTCGGGGCGCCAGGCCTTCGGCATCGATGCAGCCAACGAATTCGATCCAATCATGGAGGAGATATACGATTTCTGCGACGCGCAGGAGATCGACATCGACACGCTGGCGCACGAGGCGGGGGCTGCGCAGTTCGAGATCAACTTCAACCACGGCGACCCGATGGCGCTGGCCGACCAGGTGTTCCTGTTCAAGCGCACGGTGCGACAGGCGGCGCTGCGGCACGACGTTTATGCCACCTTCATGGCCAAGCCGCACCAGAACGAGCCCGGCTCGGCGATGCACATACACCAGTCGGTAACCGGACGTTCGTCGACCCAGAATCTGTTCGCGACGCGTGTCGGCAAGGACTCGAAACTATTCCTCTATCACATCGGCGGTCTGCAGCGCTACCTGCCGGCGGCGATGCCGCTGTTGGCGCCGAACGTCAATTCCTACCGCCGGCTGACGCCGTACAGCGACGCGCCGATCAACGTGCACTGGGGGCACGACAACCGCACCGTCGGGCTGCGCGTGCCGCATTCCGACGGTGCCAACCGGCGCGTCGAGAACCGGATCGCCGGGGTCGACGCCAATCCCTATCTGGCGATCGCGGCATCGCTGGCCTGCGGCTGGCTCGGCATGACGGAGCGTATCGAGCCCAACAATCCGGTCGAGGGCAACGCCTACCGCTATGCCTTCAGCCTGCCGCGGCACCTGACCGACGCGCTCAGCCGGCTCAACCACGCGCGCGCGCTCAAGGATGCATTGGGGGACCGGTTCGTTGCCGCGTTCAACGAAGTCAAGACGCTGGAATACAACGCCTACCAGCGCGTCATCAGCTCGTGGGAGCGCGAGAACCTGCTCCTCAACGTCTAGCCCGCGGTCCGTTAAGTTGGACTCAGCCGTATCGGCGCGACCTCATGCTTCGAGACGGGCCTGACGGCCCTCCTCAGCATGAAACTCCAATGTTTGTGCCCTCATGCTGAAAAGGCTGCGAAGCAGCCGTCTCGAAGCATGAGGTAGCACTTCCGTCACGAACCGATTCCTTCGGAACGGACAAAGCTATAGGCAACCAGCGCGTCCGATACCCGCCCGTGCAAAGAGCACCGAACAAATCGGACAGGGCGTTAGTCCGGCTTTGCGGCGACGACGCTGGCATAGGCGATGAAGCCGTAGAACTCACCGTCGCGGACACGGCGCCTGAACTCGGCTTTGAACGCGTCGGCCGTCCCGGCGTCGATGCGTTGCCACTGAACCAGGATGTCCGCGCCCCGGTCGACCAGCGTCAGCAGGTAATCGGGCTGTGTCGGCTGAAGATAGCCATGGCTGTCGAACCGCTCCGTTCGGAAGCCGACATCGCGGATCATGCGGGGCAGGCGCCGCATCAGCCACCTGTCGTAGACCAACGCATCCATCGCCGCCCGGGCGCATGTCTCCAGCGGGTCGTGATCGCCGGTGGCCACGGTCGCCGTCGCGTAGTCGCCGTCGAACACCGCCATCCGGCCGCCCGACCGCAGCACCCGAAACGCCTCCTGGAGCGCCTCTTCCGGGCGCGGCACGTGACACAGGCAGGTGTGAAAGACGACGACATCGAATTCGCCGTCGGCAAACGGCATCGCCCGCGCGTCGCCTTCCAGGAACTGCAGCTTCGGGGTTCCCGCGGCGAGTTCGGCCGCCTTCGCCAGAAAGAACGGCGATGGGTCGAGGCCGACGACCTCGCCGGTTTCCGGCCGGACGGCCAGGGCCCGCGCCACCGGCCCGGTACCGCATCCCGCCTCGAGCACCCGTGCTTCGCCCGGGAAATCGATCCACGAAAGATAGGTATCGCGCATCTCCGCCTGTCGCGGGTCGGCAGCACGGGTTTCCAGTGCATTGACGAGAATTGCGAGAGTTTCGCTCTCGGCTTCGGTGATATTGGCGTAGGGATCCGCCATCGTGCGTCCTCCCTTACTCGCTCAATCCCGCGGTCAGACTAGCACGATTTTCAGATATCCCAATCCCGTCTCCCGATGGCCGAATTCAAAAGAAATGTATCGAATCGAAAAATCGAACAAAATGATGGTGCGAACGACTCGGGCAGGATATAGTGCCATCCTGCACCAACTTCCCGACCGGCCGGCGCGGCCGGTCCGTTGCCATTCCCGGCGGAGATCCCATCCATGAGCGAAAATCCGCAGATCCGCGAGGTCCGGAACTACGACTCCCAGGCGCTGATCAAAGAGGATCTGGCGCATCACCTGCACCCGTTCACTGACTACAAGCAGCTCGCGGCGGAGGGCGGCGGCCGGGTCATCACACATGCCGACGGCGTCTACCTGTGGGACGCGGACGGCCACCGTTATCTCGACGGGATGGCCGGGCTGTGGTGCGTGAACGTCGGTTACGGCCGGCGCGAGCTGGTCAGCGCCGCGGCCGAGCAGATGATGGAGCTGCCGTTCTACAACACCTTCTTCAAGACCACGACGCCGCCGGCGGCGGAGCTGGCGACGCTGCTGTCGGACCTGACGCCCGCCCATTTCAACCATGTCTTCTTCGCCAATTCGGGCTCGGAGGCCAACGACACGATCCTGCGCATGGTGCGCCATTTCTGGCACCTGGAAGGCAAGCCGGAGCGGCGCGTCGTCATCAGCCGCCGCAATGCCTATCACGGCAGCACGACGGCAGCGCTGAGCCTTGGCGGCATGGACGCGATGCATCGCCAGGGCGGCATCATCCCGGACATCGTCCACGTCGACCAGCCCTACTGGTACGGCGAGGGCGGCGACATGGACAAGGAGGAGTTCGGCCTCAAGGCAGCGCGTGCCATCGAGGAGAAGATCCTCGAGCTCGGTGCCGACAAGGTCGCCGCCTTCATCGGCGAGCCGATCCAGGGCGCCGGCGGCGTCATCATCCCGCCGCAGAGCTACTGGCCGGAGGTGCAGCGCATCTGCAAGAAATACGACGTGCTGCTGATTTGCGACGAGGTGATCTGCGGCTTCGGGCGCACCGGCAACTGGTTCGGCTATGAGACCTTCGGCATCGAGTCGGCCGACTTCATCACCCTGGCCAAGGGCCTGTCCTCCGGCTACCTGCCGATCTCCGCCGCGATGGTCGGCGACCGTGTCGCCCAGACCTTCATCGACAAGGGCGGCGAGTTCTTCCACGGCTTCACCTATTCCGGCCACCCGGCTGCCTGTGCGGTGGCGCTGAGGAACATCGAGATCATCCGCCGCGAGGGTTTGGTGGAGCGCGTCCGCGACGAGACCGGGCCGCACCTGGCGAAGGCGCTGAAGACGCTGGAGGGCCACCCGCTGGTCGGCGAGACCCGCTCGATGGGCCTGATCGGCGCCATCGAGCTGGTCGAGGACAAGGCCGCCCGCAAGCATTTCGAGGAGCCGGGCAAGGTCGGCACGATGTGCCGCGACCATTGCATCAACAGCGGCCTGATCATGCGCGCCGTTCGCGACATCATGGTCATGTCGCCGCCGCTCATCATCACGCCGCAGCAGATAGACGAGATGATCGTGCTCGCCCGCAAGGCAATCGATGCGACGGCGCGGGATCTCGGCGTAATGTAGCCGGGGACGGGACGGCGGCAAGCCGGCATCGAGCAGAAGGAGAGCTTCCGCTGGCTTGAACGGGCCGATCAGGCGGCCTCGGTGTGCGCCGGGGCGGCGCGTGTGACAGTGGTGGCCGACCGCGAGAGCGACATCTTCGAGCTGTTCGCGCGGCGCCAGCCTGCCCAACAATCATCTCCGGGACTCCCGGCACGACGTGTGAATCCGGTAGCCCATCAGGGGAGAGGGCGGGGTGAGGGGACAGCCTCCGTGTCCCAGCGGGGCGCCTGTCGTCAGCCGGTCGCCTCCGCCGCCAGCGCCGCCTCCAGTTCATCGACGTCGGCGGCTTCGACGAGGCGGCGGGCGGTGTCGTAGTCGAACCCCTGGCGGGCGAGGGCCGCGAGGTCGCGTTCGCGCATCTCCTCGCGGTCGGCGGCGGTGCGATACGGGCCGATGCGGCGGCGCCTTGCGTAGGCGAGGGCGGCGGCGAGTTCCGGCTCGGGCGTGTCGACGGCGAGCGCGGCGAGCGCTGCGTCGATGTCCGCGGCGCCGACTCCCTTGGCCCTGAGGCGCGCGGCGATGCCACGGGCGGGGACGCCGCGGCGGTGCAGGCTTCGCGCGCGGGACTCGGCATAGAGGCGGTCGTCGATGAGGCTGGAGGCGCGGAAGCGGGCGACGATGTCCTCGACCAGGGCGGCGCCGTCTTCGGGGTCGGTGCCGTGGGCGCGAGCCGACCGCTCGACCCGGCGCATCAGCACGCGTCGCAACGACTCGGCGCTGGCGGCGAAGCGCTGCAGGTACCACAGGGCGACGTTCTCGAGATGCCGCGCGGTCGCCTTCTTCGGCTCGCGCCGGCCGCGTTTGCCTCTGTCGCCGGCATGCGGGGCCGGTTCAGCCATGCGCCGCGAACGCCTCGGCGAGGCGGGCGATATGGGCCGGACCGGTCTCGCAGCAGCCGCCGACGATGCGGGCGCCGGCCGCGACCCATTTACCTGCGTGGCCCAGATAGGCCTCGGGGTCGAGGTCGTCGCGGGCGTCGGGCAGCTTGTGCCGCACGTCGGCGCGCGGGGGGATCGCGACGAAACCGTTGGCATAGCCGCCGGCCGGCCCCCGCCCGAGCGCGACGAGCTGCGGCATCGCCGCAGTGATGCTCTCCGGCGCGCAGCAATTGGCGAGGACCGCGCTGACCGGCTCGTCCGCGAGCATGGCGGCGGCCTCGACGACCGTCTCGCCGCTGCGCAGGGTGTCGGCGCCGCCGTCGGACAGCGTCCACGCGACCCAGACCGGCTTGCCGGTGGAGGCCGCGCCGCGCACCGCGGCCAGCGCCTCGGCGCCGCTTGCCATGGTCTCGCACAGGAACAGGTCGACATCGGGCGCCAGCGTAGCGGCCATCTCGCGGTAGTGCGGCACGCTCTCCGCGACCGGGCGCACAAGATCGGGCCGGTAGCTGGCGTACAGCGGCGGCAGCGAGCCGGCGATCAGCACCGCTTCGCCGCAGGCGTCGCGCGCCCGTTGCGCCAGCACCCCGGCCAGCCGGTTGAGCTCCTCGAAACGCTCGGCGATCCCGGCCATCGCCAGCCGCGGCCGCGCCGTGATGTAAGTGTTGGTGGTGATCACCCGGGCGCCGGCGCGGATATAGTCCTCATGGATTGCCTGCACCACCTGCGGTGCCTCGAGCAGCGCACTGGCCGACCACAGGCCGCCGCGCTGCGGCACGCCGCGGCGGATGATCTCCTGGCCCATGCCGCCGTCGAGGATGACGATCCCGTCTGGCAGCGGTGCCGTCGGAACTCCTGTCATCGGCCGCCCGCCGGCCGGCGGTCAGGGCTTCAGGAAACTGCCCAGCGTGGCCCGGATCTGGCGTTCCATGGCGGCGTTGAAGTCCGCCATCGTGTCCTTTGTCAGGTTGTACCAGACCTGCTCGCGCTCATCGAGGGTGACGTCCTCGCGCACCGTGGTGCTCTTGCGGGTGCGCGCGGCGGCCCTGGCCGAGCGCGGACCGACCGGGTCCAGTGCCGAAACCTCCATCGCGATGACGACGACGTAGCGCTCGCTCTGCTGCTTGGTCACCAGCCCGGTCAGCCCGCCTTCCTGCTTCAGCACCTCCTCGACGGCGCTGGACTCCTGGATAGTGACGGTCACCGTGCCGCGGCGGCCGACGGCGCGCAGCCGGTCCTCGGCCCAGTTGCGGGCCGCCCGGCTCGGTGAGACAGGGAACTGCTCGCCGACATGCGGCGCCTCGATGGGTTCGCGATAGGGAGTGCGGATGACGATCTCGGCGACGTTGAACTCAATGGGCGGCAGGTGCGTGAAGGTGATGTCGGGCCACGTCCTGGTCTCGACCGGCGGCACGGCGCAGGCGGCCAGCCAGAGGGGCAGGAGGGCGAAAGCGAGATACGTTCCGGTGCGTGTCACTGGGATGTCCCTTTTTCCTCAATGGGTGACGAATCGTGCGCCAGAGGATACAGGTGCGGCCGGTCCGCCATCAAGACTCATACAGGGCGGCAATCTCGTCGGGATCGAAGGCCTCGGTCGTGTTGCAGAACTGGCAGGTGACCGTGATCCGGCCGTCGACGAACAGCGACTCGATCTCGGCGCGCGGCAGCGAGCCGAGGATGCGTGCCGCGCGGGCGCGCGAGCAGCGGCATCCAAACGCCAGCGGCTGCTGCCGGAAGACCCGCACGCCGTCCTCGTGGAACAGCCGGAACAGGAGGTCCGCCGGCGCGAGTGCGCGGTCGAGCAGTTCCTCGCCGGTCACGCTGTCCATCAGGATGACGCTGCGGCGCCACGCCTCGTCGCGCTCCTCGCGGACGACGATCGGCTCGTGGTCGGGCAGGCGCTGCAGCATCATCGCCCCGGCCCGCCACAGCCCGGCGGCATTGCGCCCGGCGGCCAGCCGCATGGCCGCACCGAACTGCTCCGACTGGCGGAAATAGTGGTGCACGCACTCGGTCAGCGACGTCCCCGAAAGCTCGACGATGCCCTGGTAGCGCTCGGAATGGTCGCCCTGGTCGACGGTGAAGGCAAGGTGACCCGTGCCGAGGAGGCGCGGCACCGGTGCGGCGAGGATATCCGCTTCCGCCGGCAGCTCGCCATGGACCTCGGCGTAGC